>NZ_JAFEUN010000037.1 GCF_016900895.1 Parashewanella hymeniacidonis | reverse complement strand
TATAGATAAAAGCGGCAGTAATGCGGCGGCATTAGAAACACTCAACTGGCAATTATTGTTATTACAAATGGCTGGGTGTTTGATTGAGGTGTTGCAGGTCAAGTATCTCAACAATATTGTTGATCAGAGTCATCGAGCGGTGAAGTGGCAAATGCGAACGGCACTGGACTACAAATCAATAGAGGGAGCTAAAGCCACCATCGCTGGAGTTGAGCTCTGGCAAATGATAAGAAAAGGCCAGATGAAGGGGGGGACAGGGTCAATCGGTTTGGGAGCAGTTTTACTCACTGGCAGCCTAATTGTGTTTAAAAATCAGTGTTCCTGTGTTTAATTTCGAAGATGCGACAGAACCCCGTTGTGCGCATCTGATGTAAGCCCTAAGTTGTTTTTTAGGGCTAGTCGTGGCTTTCAGAAATTTGATTTCAGAGATACTTTTTCTAATGCAATCTTTTGATTACGAACCGAAACCGAAACACGTTTATGTCCATAAACGGGCTACAAATAATCAGACATCTAAAATCAATGCTTCAATTCATCAGGAATTGGTTGTTCTGCTGGAATAGGAGTGGGTTTACGCCCTTGCCCTTTTTGGAATTGACGTAATTGAAAAACGTAAGCAAGTACTTGTGCAATGGCAGTAAACAAACCATCGGGTATTTGTTGATCTATTTTAGTTGTATAGTAAATTGCGCGAGCAAGTGGTGGTGCTGAAACAATTGCAATTTCATGCTCACGGGCGATTTCTCGGATCTTAAATGCAACTTGTTCAACGCCTTTTGCAACAACATAAGGAGCGGCGGATTTGGAGACGTCATATTTTACAGCAACCGCATAATGCTCAGGGTTCACTACGATAACATCAGCGTTGGGTACTTCTGCCATCATTTGACGTTGTGCGATTTCACGTTGCAGCTGACGAATACGACCTTTAACTTCAGGCTTACCTTCGGTATCTTTATATTCATCTTTGACCTCTTGCTTTGTCATTTTAAGCTGCTTGTTGTGATTCCAAATTTGATAAGGAATATCAATGGCCACAATCAAAAGCGTTGCACTACAAAGTAGGATGAACATCCAAACTAAAAGATCTAATCCTTCATAAACATTATTAGGTAAGTGCGAAGTTGACAGACCTAATATGTCATTAAAGTAAAATTTAAGTAGTAAGAAAGCTGAAATAGCAACAACCGAAAACTTAGCAATGCCTTTGGTTAGCTCAACCACGGCTTGAACACCAAACATCCGTTTAAAACCATTTAACGGATTCATTTTATTGCCTTTCGGCATAATGGCTTTAGACGAAAACGACATGCCGCCAATAACGATATTACCGAGAAAAGCAACAATAGCCACAATTACAACAATTCCTAAAACTGGCAATGCAAGCTCTTTTCCAACAATACCGAACACTTTCAGCATCGAGCTAGTATCGTAAATATCTGCTCTTTCTATGGTGAAAATTTCAGTCATTAAACGCACTAAGCTTTGCGCTAAACTTGGGCCTAACATGGCAAGAGCTATTGCCGCTGAAAGCAAAACAGCTGATGTACCTAACTCTTTAGAGCGTGCAACCTGTCCTTTATCCCGCGCCTGTTGCAAGCGCCTACTGGTGGGGGCTTCACTTCGTTCTTGTCCGTCACTCTCAGCCATTTAAGTACTCCACTTTCGCTGATTATCTTGTTACTGGCACAAGATTAGGGTTAACAGTACATTGAAGTTCAAGCATATTGCACATTAACACCTGTGCTGCTTTCCAAACTTCATCAAAGTGGGCCATGATTGGAGAAAGTGTTAACCATAGGATTAACAGACCACTCAACATGGTGATCGGGAAACCAATTGAGAAAATGTTTAATTGTGGTGCGGCTCGCGTCATTACACCGAATGAAAGGTTAATGAGCAATAAAGCTAAAATGGCTGAAATTGACATCGTTAGTGCGGCACCAAACATATAGGCACCCCAGTCTGCAGCGGCCCGATAACTCGCAATGTTAATTCCAGTTTCAGATACAGGTAACGTATCAAAACTGGCAATCAGCATTTTAATCATCATTAAATGGCCATCGACAGATAAGAAAATAAAGGTCGATAGAATTAGAAAGAAGTTACCTACAGCAGGTACTTGTTGCCCAGAACCAGGATCAACCATCGATGCAAAACCAAGCGAGGTTTGCATACCGATAATTTGCCCCGTCAACACAAAGGTTTGTAGCAGCATCTGGCTAACAAACCCCATTGCGGTTCCAATCATCACTTGCTGGGCTGTTATAAAAAAAGACTGAAGAGAAAAAAGTTCTACCTCAGGCATTTTAGGCAACATCGGCGACACGGCGACAGTTATCGTTACAGCAGCCATCAATCGAATTCGCGCAGGAGTGGTTCCTGCACCAAAAATCGCCATCACCATTAACATGCTGGCAATACGAAATAGCGGCCAGAGATAACCTGCGATTCCTTGCTCAATGGTACTCATCAGCAGGTGCATGAAGCTAGCCTATAACCTGTGGAATGCGATTAACCATTTCGAAAAAGAATTCCATCATGGTCTGAATTAACCAATGACCTAATATCATTAACGCAAATAATGTCATTAACAGACGCGGTAAGAAACTCAACGTTTGTTCGTTAATCGAGGTTGCGGCTTGGAACACTGCGACCACCAAACCCACAGCTAGACCTGGAAGAATGATCACTGAAACCAACAACACAATAACCGATAAAGCTTCACGAAAAATGTCGACGAGTGCTTCTGGGCTCATACTTCGACTCCCGTCAGGATAATCCAAAGCTGTTGGCTAGAGTTCCCATGACAAGCCCCCAACCATCAACTAATACAAATAACATGATCTTAAAAGGCAGCGATACGATCATCGGCGAGAGCATCATCATACCCATTGCCATCAAAATACTCGCAACCACTAAATCTAAAACCAAAAACGGCACAAATAACATAAAACCAATTTGGAATGCTGTTTTCAACTCGCTAGTGATAAACGCTGGGATCAGCACTTGCATTGGCGCTTCTTCTGGAGACTTAATATCTTTATACCCAGAGATTTCAACAAACGTCTGTAAATCCGTAGTTCGAGTCTGTGACAGCATAAACTCCATTAACGGTTTTTTACCCACATCATAAGCCTGCTCGATGGTCATTTGCTCATCCATATAAGGCTTAACTGCTTGATCATAGATTTTGTTGAAAACAGGTGACATGATAAAAAACGTCAAAAACATACTGATACCAATCAACACCTGATTCGATGGCGTTTGCTGCAAACCGATGGCTTGTCGCAAAATAGATAAGACGACGATAACACGGGTAAATGACGTCAGCATAATGACCATTGCTGGCAAAAAGCTTAATGCCGTCATCAACATCACGATTTGCATGGTCACTGAGTACTGAGTCGAACCATCTGCACCCGTCGATACGGTTACAGCGGGTAAAATACCTTGTTCCGCAAAAGCAACGGGGGATATCAGCAATAATGAATAAACAAAAAATTTAAGCAGACGCATCTTTACTTCCCATTTTACTGCTCGCTTTTGCTTGTCTTAATTTACTGGCAAAAGATTCCGCTTTTACTTCAATAGGGTCTTCAATTTTTTCAATAAGGTTAACTTGTTGAGGCGTCACACCTAGCAAGTATTGTTTGCCGTTGACTTCCATTAAGACTACTTTTTCCTTTTGTCCTAACGGAGCTACGGCAACAGTTTTTAAAATGTTATTAGTAGACGGAGCCAAATTAAAGCGCCTAACGACATAGGCGAGCACAAAAATAAGAGCAAGAACGACAACAAGCCCTCCAATCATGCTAGTAAAACTTCCTAAAGTACTTGGAGCAGCATCTGTAACGGCAGGTACACTTTTATCTGTGAGAGTTGTAGCGGTTGCAGCTAGAGCAGTAATGAGAAAACTCACTGTGTTCTCCCTTATTAATTGTTAATTTCTTCCTTGCTCTACTTTAGCAGAAATTAGGTCGATTGGCTGAGAAAAGATTGATGATTTGTCGTGCCCGCTGCGGCGGGCATCCAGTGATGTCTCAGCAAAAGAACTAATATGCTGGACTCCTGCCTTAACAGGAGTGACAACAAAGCAAGATGAGCTTTACTATTTCAGTTTTTTGATTCGTTCTGTTTGACTAATGACATCAGTAAGTCGAATACCAAACTTATCGTTTACTACGACGACTTCGCCATGAGCAATCAAGGTACCATTGACCATTACGTCAAGCGGTTCACCCGCTATTCGATCAAGTTCAACAACCGAACCTTGGTTTAATTGTAATAAGTTTCTGATGCTGATGTGACTACGTCCAACTTCCATTGAGATGGTGACAGGAATATCCAGAATGGCATCTAGGTTTTCCTTATCAGCCCCAACGCTACCTGATTCATCACTCAGCTCTGTTAATTCAGCAGCACTGACTTCTTCAATGGTTTGTTCGGCCATGGCGCTTGCCCAATCATCTTCTGTACTCATACTTCATCCTTTACTTCAGCAACTTCATTCGATTTTCGTCTCAAAGTTACTAACTGCAACTCAGACTTCACGGTTTCTGGCCGTGGAATTTTTTCACTTACTTTAAGTGCGAGGTTCTCTCTCGACTTTCCAAGCTTACAGCGGAACGTCGGCAATTCTTCAACTTTCATCAATACATGCTCAGGCAGTTCGACAGGGATAACATCCCCTTCTTGCAACTTCATCACTTCACGCAGAGTAATCTCTTCTTCAGCAATCGTTGCATTAAAGCCAACGTCAACATCCATGATTTCATCTCTTAGAGCTTGAGACCAACGCATATCGGTATCTTGCTTATCACTTTGTACACCTGCATCTAAGAGTTCACGAATTGGCTCTATCATTGAATACGGCATAGCAATATGAAAATCACCACCGCCACCATCGACTTCAATATGGAAGGAGCTAATTACAACGACTTCTGTCGGGCTTACAATATTTGCCATCGCAGGGTTAACTTCAGAGTCAAGATAATCAAATTCGACATCCATCACTGGTGCCCATGCTTCAGTGTAATCTTCAAAAATAATTTTAAGCAATAACTGGATAATTCGACGCTCAGTTGGCGTAAATTCACGGCCTTCAATCTTGGCGTGAAAGCGACCATCGCCCCCAAAAAAATTGTCTACCAGAATGAAAACCAATCGGGCTTCCATCGTGATAAGCGCTGTACCTTTTAATGGGCTGAGGCGTACCATATTCAAGCTGGTCGGTACAAATAAACTGTGAATGTACTCACCAAATTTGAGCATTTGTACGCCATTAATTGATACTTCGGCAGTGCGTCGCATCATATTAAACATGCTTATTCGCAAATGACGTGCAAATCGTTCGTTAACGATTTCCAGCGTCGGCATACGACCACGTACAATTCGATCTTGAGAAGAAAAGTCATAAGACTGCGCAGATTCATCACCGAAACCTGCATCATCTTCTTCAACGTCATCTACTCCATGGAGCAACGCATCAATTTCGTCTTGGCTTAATAAATCACTCACAATAACTGCCTTATTTCCGTGATGTTTGCAGAACGATTACTGCATTACAAATCCAACGAACAACACTTTCTCTACGCCTTTGCGGCCAATAATTGGCGTCAAAACATTTTGCACATTCACTAAAGCCTGCTGGCGTAATTCATCTTTACCCGCTTGGGTACTTAATTTCTGAACATTAGAGCTACTAAATGTTGATAGCAGTTCTGACTCAATCAATGGAATGTGTTTCTGAACAGCGACTTCATTATCTGAACCTCTAACCATCAATTGCACTTTGATTTGCACGAGTACTGAACGCTTAGTACCTGGTAGATTAAACAGAAATGGTCTTGGCAGAGCAACGTATTGTGCTTGTCCACTGCTCATTGCCTCATTGCTGTCCGACATTTGTGCAGCAGGAGTATTTGCATCATTCGCCATTTCAGTATCAGCACTATCATCGCCAGAAAGCATGAAAAACGCCCCACCAGCAATTGCGAGTAGTAACACCACTGCTGCAATGATAATAACAAGCTTATTTTTCCCTTTAGGTGCTTGCTCTTCTAGTGATAGTGTTTCTTCCTCAGCCATAATTTCTCCATTTTACTTTTAGGCGCTTTTTCCGCATAGCTTAAAGGTTTATGCGTAATAATCTATACCTGAAGATTGATCTGCTGCGATATTAATCAATGAAACTTCTTCTGCTTCAATTGCCGAGTCAGCATAAGCATTACGGCTAGAACCAGCTTCACCATCATCACCTTGATTACCACGCTCATTATTTCCACCGTTGTGGTATGACACTTCACTATCGGCTAGATTCATACCTTGCTCTGCAAGCATATCTCTCAGTCTCGGGGTGGCTTGCTCAAGCAATTCTCTGGCGGCTGGATTCGCAACTTGGAATTGCAC
Organism: Parashewanella hymeniacidonis; assembly: GCF_016900895.1. Classification (GTDB taxonomy): domain Bacteria; phylum Pseudomonadota; class Gammaproteobacteria; order Enterobacterales; family Shewanellaceae; genus Parashewanella; species Parashewanella hymeniacidonis. The sequence continues at coordinate 31,357 of NZ_JAFEUN010000037.1, read as the reverse complement.
TTGTGTTTGATCATTTTGTACTTGGATCCGAACCATCATATGCCCAAGTTCTGGTGGGTCTAGGCGGATTTCAGCTTGCCCCATTCCATTATTTACCATCGCCATCACTTGCTGCTTCATCACCGGCGCAAAGCGCTGAATCATATCTTGCATCTGAGCTTGTGGTTCAGCCCCCTGCTTGAGTGAAACATTCAAGCGTGGTACATCCGTTTTGGCATCAAGTCGTTCGTTACCAGCAAAAAGAGTATTACTTTGACCGAAATTAAGCGGTGATGACTTTGTTGTTGATTTTTCTACGCTATCAATACTGTCAGCAATATCTTGAATGCTATCAACCTGTATTTCTTCAGACGAAGGCTGCCCGAGCTTTATTGATTGTGACTCAATATTTTTCTGTTCTGTTAAAGTCCGCTTAGCGTCATTTTTTGCCACTAATACTTCAGGAGTAATAGCCGGTTTTTTAGTGTCTTTATCTATTTCTGCTTCAACAGATTCAGTCACATCGTCGACGCCGATCGCAACAGCTATATCATCAGCTGAAGCACCTTCTGTATTTAGAGTAGCATTAGGTTTTGCTGTCGACTGAAGCGTTGGATTAATGGTATTCAGGGAAGCTTCGGTGTTAGTTGCAGTAGCACTGGCAGTGTTCACTGAAGTAATCCCAACAGCAGTAGTACCACTAACCAAAGAAACCTCTATATCAGTAATCGATTCCAATTCAGACGCAACGGTAGATTCATCAACTAAAATATCTGCGTCACTAACTAAAGTATCTGCGGCTATATTTTGTCCAGTTTGCGGCAAAAGTTCGCCACCGACTTGTAAATTCTGTTCTGGATTTTTGTTCAGCTCAGTATTAAAGCTGACAGAATGACCAATTTGCTGAAGCAATTCTTCAGGGGAAGTGAAAGATGTTTCCTCAAGAGGCGCTTCAACCAAGACTTCTAATTGATCATGAAACTGTTTTGACACATCAACATTCGCTTCACCATCAGAGCTTTCAGACGTTTTTTCAATTGCAAGAATACTCGCAAACAGTGCATCAATGCCTTCTGGTTGTTGCTGACTTGAGTTCAACGCTGATGAATCAGCACTCATTTGAGTTGTTGAATGTATTTGTGGCACTACGACTTCCTCCATTGCAAGTGTCAATAAATCCAATTTGCACTTGTACAGAGATATATCAGCAAAGGTTATGCCAAATATGAATTTTATAGATAAGATATTTATTTCTGAAGTTGTTTATTTCTAAAGTACTGCTGCACAGCAAACTCATCAAATAACTTTTGCTCTGATTTTGCTTCAGCTTGTTGACGTTTTAAAGCTTTCTTGTCTAAGAGTGATTCAACCGCTTTACGTTTTTGTTGCTTTTCAAGCCAGTTTTTCTGACGGTGCTCTTTTATCTTCTCTGTTTCTTTTACCGCCAGAACTTGCTGCGACACAGCTTGATCAATTTGAGCGATAAACTTATGAAACTGCTGGTATTGAGATGAAGTAAGATTAGTGCCAACCTTAGCTTTCATTTGAGTCATATAATCTAAACGATATTGATTAAGGGCATCAAGTTGAGATTGAGCTTTTTGCACGTCCATTGTTGCACTACGAAACTGCAGCGAGGCTTGTTCTTCGGCTTCTGTGGCAAGCTTTAATACTGTGAAAAGCGGATCTTTGGCGATCAAGGTTTAACCTACTTAATTTGTGCAGCAATTTGAGTGAGCATCTTTGCGCAATCCTCAAAGCGAAGGGCATCTCGCATACCTTGCCTCAAAAATGAATTCATTACTGGTTGTAACCTGATTGCATTATCAAGAACAGGATCACTACCTTGATTGTATGCTCCAATTGAAATCAAATCTTTATTCTGCTGAAAATGTGAATACATTTGTTTCACTTTACGCATGCACTCTAGGTGCTCAGCACTGATCACCATAGGGGCGACACGACTGATACTGGCTTCAATATCAATGGCAGGATAGTGCCCTGAATCAGCTAACGTTCGAGACAACACAATATGACCATCAAGAATAGCCCTTGAGGCATCAGCAATAGGATCTTGTTGATCATCGCCTTCTGTTAAGACTGTATAAAATGCTGTAATTGAACCTTGAGTACCATTGCCATTACCTGCACGCTCAACCAGCTTTGGCAATTTTGCAAATACTGACGGCGGATAACCTTTAGTCGCAGGAGGCTCACCAACCGCAAGTGCAATTTCACGTTGAGCTTGAGCATAGCGCGTTAAACTATCCATCAGCAATAATACGCTGTAACCTAAATCTCTGAAGTATTCTGCAATACGGGTTGAGGTTTCACAGGCTCTTAATCGCATTAAAGGTGATGTATCAGCAGGTGCAGCCACAACAACTGAACGTGCTCTGCCTTCTTCACCTAAAATTTCTTCAATAAACTCTTTAACTTCTCGGCCACGTTCACCCACAAGGCCAACAACAATAACATCGGCGGTGGTACCGCGTGTCATCATGCCTAACAATACACTTTTACCTACACCAGAGCCTGCCATCAGTCCCATACGTTGACCTGTACCCACGGTCAGCATGGCATTAATCGCACGAACACCAACATCAAGGGGCTCAGAAATTGGCCGACGATTTAACGGATTAATCGCATCTGCGTGAGTGCTCGTTTGCTCTGCATTTTGAATACTGCCAAGCCCATCGATGGGTTGACCATTCCCATCTAACACACGTCCAAGTAATGAAAGACCCACGTTAAGACCTGACTTTTGACCCAGTGGCACAACTCTGGCACCAGGCAGAACACCACGTAATTCTTCAACGGGCATTAAGTAAAGTAGTTCGTCATCAAACCCCACTACTTCGGCAATCAATTCGCCTTCAATCGTTTCAATTGAACACAAACTGCCAACAGGTGCTCGGCAACCACTTGCTTCAAGTGTTAAACCGACAACACGGACTAATTGCCCGCTAGCAACAGCTCTAAACGGTGTAGTTTTCTGATTGTACTGCTCAAGTTTATTCAGTAGGTTTTGATTGCTCATCACTTGGCTCCGCAGTATCGGATACTGAATTGGCTTTCTCAGCTTTAGCGATTTCGTCTGCTAATGACTGTTGCAGCTGTTTTTGAAGTTGAGTTTGTTGTTCGGTTAAAGAGTTTAAAACGGTTTGAGTTCGCACAGAAAGCCTCATATCAACTTCAGACTTCAAGCTACCTAAAATACAGTCACCTTGTTCAAGAGTAGGGTCAGATTCAATTTCCCATTTGTGTTTATCTAATTGAGCTACGCTGTATGCGGTTTCAACAAGCTCAGCATCGGCAGGGTTGAGACGAATCGTGACTTCTTGCTTTTTGATGGGTAATGCATCAATACCTTGACGCATGACACTTAAAATGTGCTCTGGGTGGGTTTTAACTTCACTACCAATAACCGCTTTGGCTAAGTTGGTCGTAAGGTTCAGTAAACTCATTTCTACTTGGGAATCAACGGTCGCAATGGGGTTTTCTATATGCTTAACTAATTGCTCTAGACGCTCAAGTAAGCTTTTTGCTTCGATTAAACCTTCCTCTACGCCCTGTTGTTTCCCTTGATTAAAGCCTTCTTCGTGACCTTGCTCAAGCCCATCTAGACGACCTTTTTCTAGACCTTCTTGATAACCTGCTTCTCGTCCGGCTTCACGCGCTTCTTCTTCGGCTTGGGTTTGCATTGCTTCAAGCTCAGCCATAGTTAACGGTACTACAGACTCTTGTTCTTCGACTTCTGTTTGAGAATAAGGCTGGCGCTCAAATAAGGTAATATCATCACCAGCTTCTTCGGTTACATCTGGTAATTGCCAATGCTGAAAATCATTCTCTTCTGTCATGCGTACTACTCAATATCCTTTGACTTCAACTTATAAAAACTCGTCGCCGCCACCGCCGCCAAGCATTAATTCACCACTTTCGCTTAAGCGACGTGCAATACCAAGAATTTCTTTTTGTGCTAATTCAACTTCACTAACACGAATTGGTCCCATTGCTTCAAGATCGTCTGCAAGCAATTCCGCAGCACGTTTAGACATGTTATTAAGAATCTTATCTTTAAGCGCATCATCTGTACCTTTAAGCGCTCTCATCAGAACGTCTTGCTGTACTTCACGCAACAGAGCTTGAATACCACGATCATCCACATCAATAAGGTTCTCAAATACGAACATAAGATCTTGAATTTGTTGTGCCATCTCCTCATCAGATTCGCGCATGGTTTCCATAAGGTGGCTTTCAATTGACGTATCTAGGTAGTTCATGATGTTGGCTGCCGCTTTCAAGCCGCCCATTTTCGCAGCTTGCGCACCACCTTGACCTGCAAACTGTTTCTCCATGATGTCATTCAATTCTTGTAATGCTGCAGGCTGAACCTCTTCGAGATTAGCAATACGCATCATCAAGTCTAGACGAGTATTTTCTGGGAACTGACCAAAAATTTCTGCGGCTTGGTCTGGCTCTAAATAAGAAAGAACAATAGTTTGAATCTGTGGATGCTCATTCTGAATGATCGTCGCAACTTGCCTTGCGTCCATCCACTTTAAAGAATCGAGACCCTTCGCCCCGCTGCCCATGATAATTTGCTCAATTACGTTACCTGCTTTATCTTCACCTAAAGCGGCTGTAAGAGCTTTACGAACAAAATCTTCACTGTTAAAACCAATCGCTGAGAACTGCTGAATCTCATCTAAAAACAGTTTATGAACACCAATGACCTTTTCTTGGCCAAAATCTTGGGTAGATGCCATGGCCATACCCAACTTTTGAACTTGTTTAGGTTCTAGATGTTTAAGAATCGATGCCGCATCAGCTTCGCTCAAACTCAGCAATAAAATGGCGGCTTTTTCCATTCCAGTCAAACCACTCGTGTTCGACTTTGCAACCTCGGTCGATGGGCTATTCGTTACTTCAGGCATGTTCTTCTTGCAACCAACTCTTAATTACTTGAGTAGAAAGCTCAGGCTCATTAGCCACAAGCGCTCGTATCGCTTTGATCATATCATCATCTTTATGAAGGTCTGGTATTAAAATTGACCCATCATCGGCGTAACTGTACTCCGAATCTGAATTATTCAGCATGCCGAGTGTATCGGCGGCATATTGATCTTCAATTTCAGCGAGTTCGTTGCCCGTGCTACCATCGTCTTTATTTGCCGCATCCGGCTGCACCATCTTATTAAACATTGGGCGAATTACAGTGAAGATTAAAATAATCACCACTAATGCACCTAACCCCATTTTAATCGCACGCATGAACCAAGGTTGTTCCCACATTTCTGGTGCGGGTGCGACATCAAACTCTTGGTTCATAAATGGCACACTCACAACTTCAAGCGTATCGCCACGAGCTTGACTAAAACCGACAGCACCCTCAAGTAAGCGACGAATGTTATTCAAATCTGCTTCTGTGCGAGGCTCTTTGGTTACTTGACCGTTTTCACCAACCGCACCATTTTTGTAGTTCACTGCAACGGATACACTGATACGCTTGACTACGCCAATTTGCTGACGAGTATGACTGATAGTCGTATTAAGCTCAAAATTACGCGTCGCTTCTCGATGTGATGAACCACTTGCTTCAGATTGTTGTCCTGTTGCATCGGTTGCATCTTCAGGAATTTCTGCAGCCATAGGTGGCTGATTCGTTAATGCACCAGGAATACCTGCAATCGCGTTCCCGCTAGAGTTTGTTTCCAGTGTTTGTTCGCTTCGAACAGCGTTTTGATCAGGGTTAAAGCGCTTAGTCGTTTGCTCTGTGGCAGTAAAGTCCATGCCCACATCAACTTGTGATGTAAAGTTTTCAGGACCCAGAATAGGAATAAGGATAGATTGAATTTTATTACGGTATTCGTCTTCTTTGCTTTGAACCAACTCAAGTTCACGGCGCGCTCGTGCAGACACACCATCTTGGCTGCCTGAATTCAATAGACGTCCCGCAGAATCTGTGACTGTAACTCGAGATGGTTCTAAGCCTTGAACTGCTGATGCGACAATATCAACAATTGAGTCAATTTCTTCTTGTGTCAATCCACTGCGACGAGTGGTAATCACTACCGTCGCACTCGGTTTCGACTTACGACGAGCAAATACGTTTTCTTTCGGTATGGCTAAAATAACTTTAGCTCGGGTTACACTTTTTAATTCTTCAATGGCGCGCGCAAGGTTTTGCTCTTGGCTGTGCTTAAGACGAGCTTGCTCCATACGCTGACTAACACCAAAACCACTGTCTTTATTTAAGAAGTCTTCACTTTTAGAGGACGTTGCTTCAATACCAGCACGACCCAATAGTAATTTAACTTCTTGATACTTATCTTCAGGAACAAGAATAACATTGCCATCAATTTGGCGGTCAATTTTGTTTTTATCGAGTACGTCGAGCACTTGAATCATATCTTGAGTGTCCATTTTAGCTAATGGACGGTACTCAGCTTCTGATGCAACTAAGATCACAACAACTGCCATAACTAAACAAATTGCCAACGCAAGGATCATTGCAATTTGTCTAAGAGTATTGCTGCTGTTTAAATTGCCTAACACTCCCGACTTATGCTCTTGTTGAACACCCTCTGACGATGAACTAGGGTCGGAAGCGGCATTTCCGCTAATGGCGATTTCTGTGCTCACAATAACTACCTTTTACTCTTAGCTTTAAACGCTCATATTCATGATTTCTTTATAAGCATCCACGAGCTTATTACGCACTTGAACCGTTGCTTCAAATGCCACACTCGCTTTCTCACGTGCGATAACTGTATCTGATAAAGTTACCGAGGTATCACCCATTTCTAGACGAGTAGCTAAGCTACCTGAGTTAGATTGCAGCTGATTAACATTGTTAATCGCCATTGACAGCAATTCGCCAAAATCACCACCACTGGTGTTATTGATTTCGCGAACTAAACCACCTTGTAAATTTACTGACGGGGTTACTTCACCTTTAATGGATTCCATTTCAGCGTAAAGTGAATTTGCTCCGATTTGCATGCTCGTCTCCCTGCGACTTATTTTTGACGATTATGAACTCGATACTAAAAATGCAAATAGTATGCCAAGAGACCCATACGCATAAATAAATGTTAACTAAATGCTAATCCTTCATTCACAATAAGGAACTCTTTACTTGTTAAGCTTTACTTATAATACACTTTTAATAATCGAGACTCTAAATGGCTTCTGCAGCTGGATCTTCATTATCAGGAACCCCAACAGGTTATGAAACATCAGTAACGAAAGAACAATCACTACCTGCTCGTGACAACCAGTCTGATACTCTCTCTAGGTTAGAATTAGCCGCTAAGACTGTTTTCGAAGCTGGTAGTAAAAATTTAACTTTGCTTTCGAATGTGGCTAAAGCACTCCAGCAACTAAATTCAGCTCAATTAACCGACGTTCCAAATGGTTCAGACTCCCTAAGCCTTAAGCAGGAACGTTTAACACAGTTATTGAACGACACAACTATCGACATCAAAATAAAAGAACAAGCCTTAAAACAATTTGCCGTTGTAGATGTTCTGTTTTTACCTTTTAGAATCGACAGAGCTATTATCATCCTCAATGCTTCGAATGTGCGGCAGGCAGTTCATATGACTCACGTTTATCAACTCATGGACAGTCGAAGCTTAGATCTCTTTGTTGAATACCAGAGCCAAATACCAAAAGAAAAGAAAACAGTTGAAACGGGCCGAGATGAATGGGCATTGGTACATAAAGATGCTTCAGTCCCTTTAACTGGCTATGATCAATACCGAGAAGAGCGAATAAGTCCAGCCTACTTTTCAATAAGATACGCCAGGTATTTGTTAACGAATGCAAGGGGAAGTAATGCTGATGAGATCAACGTTCAAGATATTAAAGATGCAATCGGTGAGGAGGAATTTCAAAAAATCTGTTCAAAAATTCAATCAAAGACTCCAGGTGAAGTTACGCTAGGCGAAGTGATTAAAGTTCTTAACAGCGATATATTAGCCTCCAAGATTGCTTCACATATGTGCCCAATCGATTCCATCCACATTTCCACAACAACTTCCGAAGACGTAAAAGTACACAGCAATCATAAAGTTACAGTTAAACGCGATGGCAAATCAACACCAATAAAGCCATCCGATTTAATTAAAATAAATTTTTCCAATTTACCACCACACATACGAAGCTTAATCATTGAAAAAGCGTTCTCAAACTCAACGGCTGACAGTAAAGAATCAATCCTCACTGTAATAGATCGTTTGGATCTACTTTCAAAACAGTTTAAACCCGATGAATTATATAAAATTGACTTAAAGCGAAAATGCATAGATGCACTTAATGATCCAACCTCATCAAATAGCGAACAATTCGTAGCGTTTATATCTGAACTTGATTCGATGTATGCACGTCAAATACTGCCACTTTTAAAGGTTCCAAAAGAGAGAGCAAAATGCATTGAAGTCATGCTATCTAAAGGAAGCCACTTAACAGACCACAAGAGTGTAATAGATGAAAAACTCATTCATCTCATTGTTCCTGAAGTGCTTGAAATGTGCCCTCAAAAAGTTGTTTTAGCTTCTCTTGAAGCCATTTGCAAACACAAACCAACTGAATGCTCGACAAAAGCAGCTAAAATTTTATTGAATTTGAAATTAAAAGACTCCCCTCAATGTTATAGCGATGCTGTTTTTTTTGCAGCAGCAAATGGTAATCACGAAGTTCTAGAAGCACTTTATTGCATACCAAAATTAGCTACCACGGTCAGAAAAAATGAACGATTTTATGAGGGGTACCCTGAACTGGCTGCGATAAAACATAATCAACTAGAATGTCTTCAAATTATACTAAAAGCCACTGACGTTTCTTTAGCCGATGCACGCTATCCTTTTAAAGATGGCACCTTATTTTATTGTGCTGCACGTTCAGAGGACACCAAATGTTTACAGTACTTACTGGAACAACCAAGTACAGAATTTAGCTCTTTGGTGCCAGTACATAATAAATTTCTAGTAGAACTAGGAAAAGTTATTACAAGTAATGCTATCAAGCTTATTGCTAAGTACCCAGCATTTAGGAATCTAACCGAAGGCCAAAGAGCGGCTATGTATAGAGGGGTGGCAGACCGTTTTCGCTATGACAGCGAAGAAAATCAATGTTTGCGCAACTGCAAAAGCCGCCAAGATCAAGTAACCCCGTACTATCACACTAAAAGTAAAGATGAAATCAATAATTTACCATACAGAGAAAAAAGAGCGGCCTTCGTAGGCTTAATTAAAGCTAATGACCTCAAGCGTTTGCGGTGGCTTGTTGAGTCAGTAAAACCTAGAAAATTATCAAAAGAAGTAGGACTCCCACAAATTGTTGATGCACTGTTTATTATTGAAACTAGTAATTTAAACACTATTGAGATAATAAAAATACTGGAAAACGAAGGTTTCGATATTTTTGACAAAAGAAAGCCTTTGATTATGTCTGCGTGCGTTAGGAGTTCGAGAGAAGTTGTGGCATTTCTTTACGCTAGGTATAAAGAAAGTAATCGGTTACAAGGGCTATTTAATCTAAGAAATATTTACGGAAAAGGTTTAGCCCATTTGACTGTTAGTGAAAATAATATAGGTGCACTAACAGCATTGCTAAAGTGTGACTCCCGCTTTGCCGAAACTAGGCTCTCAATACCTAGATCCCGTAACCATAACGTTGATGATGCCTGCTGGAAGCAAATTAAAGCTTGTGCAGGTGATACACCGCTCATGGCAGCAGCAAGAATGACACCTTGCAATGAACAAATTCTTCAGCTTTTAATTAACCATTCCGAGGGTGTTCTGTTTTCGACTTCATCACAAGAAATGGATGCCTTTGCTATTGCAGTGGATAACAATAACATTGAAGCTGCAAGAGTATTTAAAGAAGAGTATGAAAAAGAATGTGTTAGAAGTCGCACTAATGCAGCAGGTATAAAAATGTCTGAAACAAGAGTTGTAGGATTACTAGACACAAAAAGTACATGGCATCTGTATAATTCAAAATCAGATTTTTCAGAGATGAAGCGTATCCTTGCAGACATGATACAAAGGCATGCAACACAACGTGGAGACGCCCGAAACACCAGTTCGACAAATAAAACTAAACCCAAAAGCGTAACGTCCGCCCCAGAAAATCTCAGCAAACCAGCAGCATTAGATCCAGGTTCCTTCCCTTTACAAGATTTAAAAAAATGATTTTGATAATTAAGAGGCCTACTCAATTTTAGTTAATGATACTTTGTTCATGTTCAATTAACAGAGAGTTAAAAGTACCTGTGTTAGCTTCCAACTGAAATATCAAAAATTAAGTGGTGAAGTTATGGCTACAGCAATTACAAAAGATACTTCAACAAATAGTTTTAACTCCACTTATGGAAGGTTATTGACATCAGAAAACATACAACATTTTTCAAGTGAATTACGACCAGAAAAAGTATATAAGGTATTATTGTACAGAGAAGGTGAAGAAAAAGAGTCACTCAATATTTTTTTCAAAATGCACCCAAACCGAAATTTAGAGCTTCTAGATAATAATTACACACCTATATCAGAAGAAGATTCAGCCTTTAACTCAATTCAAAAACTATTTTGGAACAAGATGTGCGGACAAATCTCTAGCCCACATAAACATTTAAGTGAAGAATGGGTTTTAGTTGAGGGGCAAACCCAAGAAATGAATACCTTTATTGTTCACAGCAGCTTTAAAAAAATGGTTAATAAAACAGGTGATAAAGATGCATTTGTATGGGTTAACCACTCTCCGTCTCCCGTAGATGAAAGAGATATTTACTTTATCCCCAATCAATTGCCAACACCTCTATCTTCCCCAATTCAAAACCCAAGTACCGAAATGCCGCTAAAAGAATGCACGGAAAATATTCCAGCAGACCTAGTGAGCATAGCAAGTTCGGATGAAACACCCAGCATGAGTAGTTTAAACTCAACAGAAGCTAGAACCCAAAAAGAGAGAAAGGGTTCTGTTAAAATAAATCCGCACTTAATCAATATTAATTCCAATGCCAACAAAACAGTGCAAGAATTGCCAGCTGCCGATATAGAGGGTGGCCGTGCTATACAAACAAAAATGATGGAACAAGACACTACCCATGAAAAAAAGACAATAGAAGATACTGGTTTCCAAACTGCATCTCGAAACGATGGTGAAAGTAAGGAATCAACTTCTTTGAAACCACAGGCTAGCATTAGCGCTACTCAGCCTGCAGAATCACTTTCTCCAGAATTTAAAAAAGCGACGCTTCACATACCTGACCGATTCAGCTTTCGTGTGCAAGGACAGCCTCAGCAAGAGTCACTTTGCCGAAGCGATATGCCGATTGAAACACTTGATTGGATGAGTTTTTTGAGAAAACATCATGGTTCTCCACACGGCAGAGCACAAATTCTAATCGCTCTCACTATTGCAACCCATCACTTTGAATCATCTAACTTAGTGATACATAGAATGACAAGAGGGCTTTACAGTCAATTTTCATTACACATCAAATTAAACGACAAAATAGATATCAACCTTAAAGTTGAAGTTGGCAGTAATAAATGCGAGTTAATTATTCAACAAGCCGAACATGAAAAGGTCCATTACTCGATTATTCACAATATAAACCAAATTGCAGATATTAACGCTGGTGAAAAAGATGTTCGAGATAGAGCAGCAAATCAAAAAGATAACGCTTACAGAGATGGAATAGAGCGAGTCACTTATGGCGGTCAACGAATAGATGGAGTCAGTGAGACTCCCATTAATGACCAGATTCAAAAAATGCTTGCTGATGTTCCTTGGGTAAATGGCGCTAAACCTGAAGAAAAAAAAGGAAGTATTCTTGATGAATACTGATAAAAAAGGCAAGCTAGAATGATACATTCTAGCCCGGAATATTTAATCCAGCATCTCGCATTTTTGCCATTTTATAGCGCAAGGTGCGAGGGCTGATTCCAAGCTTATCTGCGACTTCTTTACGACTTCCGTTACATTGATTTAGTGTTTCAAGAATAATCATGTGCTCTTGGCTTTGAAGTTCATTGCCTAAGCTATCCGCAGTGGTACTCGAATTATCAGGTTGCTCTATGTAAGCACTGCCTGGTACTTCATTAACGTCAATAATGACATCATCCACAACAATTTGCTCACCTTGATGCAAAATCAATGCACGTTGAACGACATTATCCAGCTCCCGAACATTACCTGGCCAGCGATGCATTAATAGTTTCCGGCAAGCCAACTCATCAAGCTCAGGTGTAACCATCAGCCCCTGTTTTTGACTGTGACGCCCAATAAGATGTTTAGCCAATGGAATGATATCGGCTGGGCGCTGATAAAGTGCAGGCCACGTTAGGGGAAATACGTTTATTCGATAATAAAGATCTTCTCTGAATTTACCTGACTCAGCCATTGCTTTTAAATCACGATTTGATGTTGCTAATACACGTACATCAAGCTCAATGGTTTTTCTACCGCCGAGTCTTTCAACTTCACGCTCTTGAAGTACACGCAGCAACTTCGCTTGCAGTCCAATTTCCATTTCTGAAATTTCATCAAGAAGCAACGTACCACCTTGAGCTTGCTCGAACTTACCAGGACAAGCCTGATGTGCGCCAGTAAATGCGCCTTTTTCATAACCGAATAATGTAGCTTCAAGCATATTTTCAGGGATAGCAGCACAGTTAATTGCGACAAACGGTTGTTCTTTTCTGGCGCTATTTTGGTGAATATAACGCGCCATGACTTCTTTGCCGGATCCGCTGGGCCCCATAATCATTACTGACGCCTCTGATTTTGCGACTCGTTTAGCCAAAGAAAATAGATTTATACTTTTTTCATCTTCAGCGATCGGCTTTTCAACATCAATTTTATTCGGTAAATAACGACTGACTTGATTTAATAACACTTCAGTTGCAAAAGGTTTAGATAAGTAATCTACGGCACCGAGTTTTATTGCCTCAACAGCGGCATTAACGGTTGCGTAGGCAGTCATCATCAATACGGGGACGTGCTGGTAATGCACAGAGACATAATTCAATAAGCCAATACCACCAATGCCGTCCATTTGAACATCACTGATGATCATATCGAAAGTTTGGCTTTTCAGTGCAATGATTGCATCTTCACCGCAGCTTACATCCAAACACTCATACTGTGCGATTAAAAGCGTATCCACTAAAGCTTCACGTAACGAAGCGTCATCTTCTACAAGTAATATCTTTGCTTGGCTCATAGTTAACACCTCAAATTATGCTGCAGCAGACAATGCTGGAAAATTCAGAACAAAATGACATCCCTTACCCAACTCACAATTCAGGTTGAGATTGCCACCATGATTCATCACAACTGACTGCACAACGGCTAAGCCTAGCCCGGTGCCTTGCGATTTCGTGGTATAGAATGGCTCTAGAATTTGCTTCTCTTGGTTTTTATCAATGCCTGCGCCATTATCTATCACCTCAAGAAACAACTGAGCATTGCTTTGACTTGCTTTCACTACAACTTCAGTAGCACCGGCCTCTAAACTGTTCATTACTAAATTATTGACCGCTGATCCGAGCGCATTACCGTTAGCTAACAATTTCGATGAAGAAGAATCTATCAATGTCAGTTTGCAGTTTTGCTTTTGCAAAATCGGCTCACAATCAGCCTGAACTTGAGAAATAACATCTGTTAGGTAGGTTTCTTCACCTTGCTGCTCTTGTCGCCCTCTTGCCATGAGCAGCATGTCATTGACCTGTCTTTCAAGTTGATTAAGGCGGTCAATCAACTTCATTTGAAACTTAGATTTACTCGACTCAGGCAACTTAGGGTTTGTAAGGTTAGTGGCATAGAGCATGGCTGCCGACAGTGGTGTTCTTACTTGGTGGGCAAGTTTTGCCACCATTTTTCCGAGTGCGGATAAACGTTGAAGGTGTGAGATATTATTCTGTAATTGGCGGGTTTCAGTCAGATCCGTCAATACAATGAGCTGTCCGCCCTGTTCTTCAAGCGGAGTGATTGCCAACTTTACTCGGCGTCCATTTTTTAATGAAACTTCATGACCGTCATCTTTTTGAGGTGCAAAAGAGCGTTGAATAATGGATATCCAACTTTGACCTTCCAACGGCTCACCAAGTAATGAAATCGCAACAGGATTTGTCTGCGACACAATTCCATTTCTATCTAAGATCACAACGCCTGAAGGCATAGCTTCAAGAATTCGTTCCATTCGATCCGACATATGGCAACCTCACTCATACTTGCAAACGCCTCAATCAGATGATTGATCACGTCAAAAAAATATCAATATGAATGCGAAAGCATTAACTGTGCCAGCAAAAGTTCATAAGCTGAAGTAGAACAACTTCATTGGTCATAGGTATACAAGGTATATACCCATGATACTTGAAGATGCATGTTTCAGGACTTTTTCAGCGCCAATTCTTTGAGGCGCATTAGCGAAGGAATATCGGGATTCTTTCGAGCTAATGTAACAAAGAAGAATTGGCGCTGAGAAGTCCACGCAGTGCGAGTTGCACAGCTTGTTACTCTTCGTTGCCAGTGCTAACAATAGCTCACTATTGCCGCACACTGTCGCCTTGATTAACAAGTTGTGCATTCTCGCTGAAATCGAGCATCTTCAGGTATCATGGGTATAGATACAAAAAAGGCTTTAGTATTGAACTAAAGCCCTTATTCAGGTAGACAATGGAATTAATCTTTATTTAAGCCATACTTACGCATTTTTTCCACAAGCGTTGTGCGGCGAATACCCAACATTTCAGCGGCTCGTGCAACAACACTGTCCTGCTGATCTAATGCTTGGCGAATCATGTCGATTTCAAGCTCAGCCAATAAGTCCTTTAAGTTCACACCTTCAGGTGGTAACTCACTTGGGAATCGTGTTTCTGGTATTTCCACTGGTTCTTCATCATTAAAGATGGCCGCTAACGCATCGCGTTCAGCCTGCTCTTCACTGATCTCAACCTGATACTCAGGGACATCGATGTGACGATACTTATGTGGTAAGTCATTAACATCTACTAAACCACCAGGGAATAGAATAGTTAACCTTTCCACTAGGTTCGAAAGCTCACGAACGTTACCTGACCACGAATGCTCTTTTAACGAATCAATGGCTCTTTGAGTAAAACGAACTTTACCACGACCTTCGTTGTATACACGCGCCACCAGCTCTTGTAATAACAGAGGTATATCTTCGTGGCGCTCTTTCAATGAAGGCATTTCAATTGGGAATACGTTCAAGCGATAATATAAATCTTCACGGAAGCTATCTTCAGTGATCATCTTATCAAGATCACGGTGAGTTGCCGCAACAACACGCACATCCGTTTTTAACGTCTTAGTACCACCGACACGCTCAAAAACTCTTTCTTGAAGAACACGTAGTAATTTCACCTGCATTTGCAGAGGCATATCACCAATTTCATCTAAGAAAAGTGTCCCACCTTCGGCAAGTTCAAAGCGACCTTTACGAGCGGTTATCGCACCAGTAAATGATCCTTTTTCATGACCAAACAGTTCTGACTCAAGCAGTTCAGGAGGAATAGCCCCACAGTTAACTGGAATAAACGGGCCTTCACGGCGTTCAGACATGTAATGGATATTACGTGCCACTACTTCTTTACCTGTGCCAGACTCACCCAAAATCAACACTGTAGCATCAGAGCCAGCTACTTGATTAATCATGTGGCGAACTTGGTTGATCCCTTCACTTCGACCAACAAGGCTTCGGAAGAGTTTTGTCTGATTAACACTGGTAGGAACTTCGATACGCTTAGCTTGACCAAAGACCTGACAAAAATGTAATAACTCAGTTAATTGAGGATATGAAAGTGGTTCGTTCACAGAGCCAACAATATTACTGGCGTCTAGAGAAGTATCTCCAGCTAAAGCAATAAATGGTTGGTGCGGTAATTGGCGAACGATTCCTTGAATCGCTTCTTGAAAATTTGAATTTTGCTCAACAATGATAGCTCTAAAACGATTTCCTTGAGTAAGGCTAACTAGCTTATCGATTGAAACAAATTCAACTTGTTCACCCAAAAATTCTAAAATACAAACCAAACGATTAAATCGTTCTGGTTCTGCTCCGACAAGTAAAATTCGTTGATCTATTTGCATCATTTAAAAGGCCATCAATGCGCTAAGGTCGTCTCGCGTAGTACAATCAATTTTGTTGTTATTTTCAGTATTACGTTTAGTGATTTTATGTTATCCAATCGTAAACGCTTATAATCCACGAGGCATATTGTATTATCAAGCAGAGATAAGCAAGTCCAACTTAGCTATTCTTTCGCTCTCATCTGTTTATAGCTTAAAATACACACAACCGCAGTTTTAATTGTCAAAAAAGTGACTTTCTACGAAATTTTAACACATGAAAACTGTTGTCTTTATAACAAGGCGACTGGTTTTTCCATTTCTTAAAATTATATCTAAACTCACAGCCAGAGCGAAGCAGACAAATACAGAGGTTTGCTGAAACGAGCTACAAAAGTGCTGAGAGTATAGTGGTAAAACAGTGAAGAAATAAATTGTTTTCACTGCTGTTAACTGGTGTTGAATTAACTGTTCACTTCACCAGTTACAGCAATAAATTTGATACACTATGTCTCTAGCTCGCATGAGCTGTGATATTGTGCTCTTCTTGAGGAATTTGATCCCACGCTTCTTTGATCGTTCTTAAGATCTCAGAAACATCATCTAATACAGCTGTGTCATTGTTAATATTTGCTTGTGATAACCCTGATAGAACAAAATCGTATAAGCTATTTAGATTTTGGCCAATTTCAGAGTCATCCATTACTAAACAACCTCGTAAACCTTGCACAATACCAATAGCTTTACCGATTAAAGCACCTTTGCTTGCAATATCGTTGTTGTCGATTGCATGCTTAGACTGAGCAATTCGTTCTAACGCACCCGCAAATAACATTTGTGTAATACGATGTGGTGATGCCTCTGATAACTGGCTGTCCACCGATACTTTACGGTAAGACTGTAAAGAGCCTCTCATGGATACCTACCTACTTTTATTTACTGATTGATATAAACCAACTTTTTGACTACTCGCCTTCATCTTAGTTATCGCATCGTAATAAAATTTGCGATGTTCTGTTAGCTTGTCAATAAAGTTCTGTCCTAGCGCTTTTTGCTGAGTTAAAAATCCACCTAACTCTTCGGTATCGGATTCTTTATTTAACTCATTCAACAATTTTTGACGCTTATCAATTTGATCGAGCAAAGAGGATGCCAGATCTTCAGCTTTATTGAAGTCATTATCACGACTTGCTGCTAATCCAGTAATAATTTGATTAATTTCTGCATTGACGCTATTGATCTTGGCCATTACTACTTCATTCATCGCACTAACCTTTAGGATTTCAAGTTATTGATTTCTTGTGAAACCTGGTAAAGAACTCAAGGCACTTTGTATCTGTCCTAACTGCCCATTAAGTTCCGCTACTGCAGCATCCATAGCATTGTATTGCTTAGTTAGACGTTGTTCGTAAGAAACCATTCTCAAGTTTAAAGCATCTCGGTCATCTTGAATTCGACTAACTTGGCGATCAACGCTTTCATCCCTTGAATCTAGAATACCACCTGTTTGAGTATACACTTCCATCTTAGCGGTGATGTCAGCGACAAAACCAGTATCTTCAGCTGCGAAAAAATCTGACATGTCAGACAGATTATTATCCAGTGCATCATCTAACTTATCATCGTCGATTTCTAAAGTGCCATCTCGAGTCGTTGAAATGCCAAATTCAGCTAAACGTAGCTCACCATCTTCTGTACTGAAACCACTGGATATTGACGATCGTAGCTGAGACTCGATACCTCGAACCATCGAGTCACCCTGAAAAATCGAAGATTGGTTTGTATCAGCATTGAAGCTGGTTAAACCATCAATGGTACTCATTAAACTATTGTAAGCTTCGACAAATTCTTCAACTTCTTTTTTCGCTTTTTCTTTATCTGGCTCAACTTTTATGGTGATGGATTCATCTACATCGGCTTTTTTCAAATCAAGCGTAATGCCTGTAATGGCACCTTCCACTTCATTTGACTGAGAAGTAATTTGCAAGCCATCCACTTGAATAATGGCGTTTTCAGCCGCTTGTAACTCAGTCATATCAAAGGTATCAGACAAACCAGTACCGCCGCCGCTATCAGATGCAGATACCGTAACATTATTATCTGTACCGGTTTTATTTGAGGTTAAAACGAGTTTCGCACCACCATCACTGTTAATGATTGCGGCTGTTACTCCAACATTATCATCGTCGGCATTTATCGCTTTCATCACATCTTGCAGCGAATCATCAGCACCGACTTGAATATCAAAGCTTTCGCCATCAACTTCAAATGTTAACGAACCTTCACCAACAGGTGCGGTAATGTCTGCAACGTTGGTCGTACCAACTTTTTGACTGCGCGCAAGTTGATCAATGGTGATATCGTAACTACCTGCAACCGCATCTTCATCAGCTTTAGCCGTAAAATAATCGCTATTTGGCAAGGTCACTTTGTTACCAAGGAATGTTTCAGGATCTTCTAACTTTTCCAGTGCATCGGTAAACGTAGTAATGGCACTTTTAAGCGACCCGATTGCTGAAATTTCAGCAGTAAACCTTGCTTCACTTTGGTTCAAACGGGCATCTTTTGGTGCTCGCTCAGCGCCCACGAGTGAACTCACGATACCACCAATATCTAAACCTGTACCTTGACCTTGTAATGCGATACTCATTTCTGACTCCGAAGTAATGCGATAATGACGTTAAGCGTCAATTTACACTTCTGTTTTTAATAATAAACCTGACATTTCAGCAAACTTTTCAGCGAGTTTGAGTGCCTCTTCTGACGGAAGTTGGCGGATCACTTCACCTGATTGAGTATCGGTAACACTGATGACCGTTTTACCGCTGTCCTCATGCACCTGAAATTGAATGCTTTTATGTGAAAGCGCCATCATTTCAGTCAGTTCATGTGCCGTTTCTTCTAAAGCGCCAATATTTGCCGCCTTTGCCGCTTCCTCGACACGAGGATGGCCTTGTTCAGACTCAGGAACAGCTTGCTGCTCGTGTTTCTGCAAAGGTGCTGCGTCAATTTGCTGATTAACTTTTTTATCATTAGCAACATTTGAGCCAGTTGCCACTGTGTTCATGTCCATTTGCCTTCTCCTTACGGAAATTTAATCCTAATACTTCTTTCTATCGAGTGATTAGGAACCTAGGACTTGTTGTGTACTTAGGTTCTGCTCACTCGTTTTGTGTCGAGATCACATTTACCACCAATTGGTTTTCTCGTTCTCTACTTTATCGGCGGGTATCATAAAAACTTTATGGTTTTGTTTTTTATTGCGTATTAATGAAACTTCTTCGAAGTTTAAAAGTCGTGAGGAACTGTTGTCGCCTGCAGGGTTACATGTTTATTTATTGAAGATATGCGGTATAAGGGCTGGGTCATCCCATTGAAGCTGTTGAAGATATTTTTGAATATGAAATGACGTAAGCCTGACAGGGATGTCAGGCTAGACTCAGTGGGACAGGACGTCCCATCTGAGGCGTTAGTTATTTATTCAAAAATATCTGAAACGCTTAGCTTCGTTGGGGCGGCATGGGGTTTCCAAAGGGGCGTTTGCTGGAGAACGCCCCTTTGGGCAGTGTGGTGTGCAGCACCACGACTTTATAGATTTCGAAGAAATCTCATCCCTAGTCGAATTCGAATGTAAAAGAGCCACTCAAACGAGTGACTCTTTTAAAGTCGCTAGATTATCGACATACAGGACTGTCGTTATTTCATTTCCAGCCCACGTTGGTATGACGGTAGAATTTATTGTAACAATGACAACGCAATCTGCGGGATTTGGTTCGCTTGCACCAACATCGCAGAAGACGATTGCAACAGGATTTGCTGCTTAGTCATCTCAGAAGTCTCACGAGCAAAATCCACATCCAAAATACGACTACGTGCATCTGACACGTTGTTTTGGATATTTGCAAGGTTGTCCATGGTATAGCTGATACGGTTTTGAATCGCACCCAAATCTGCACGCTCATTATCAATAGATACTAATGCTGCATCAATGACAGCTAGTGCACTTTGAGCACCGGTATCGGTTCCAATATCTATCGAATTCACACTAAGTAAAGGTAACCATTCACCAGCCCCGTATTGACTTTTCAAATAAACAGTGAAACTTACTTGCGGGGTGGTACTTGTGTCACAAAACAATGGCAAGCTTGTAGTTATAAATGCCAATAAACGGGAGTTTGAGATTGTCAATACCCCTCTGGTGAATGCTTACAAGTAAAGATGCTGTGCTCGCAAGATCTGCTGCACTACTGTCTAATTCTAGTGCTGTGGTTCCTTCATCTACTGTAGCACTTGTAAATACCACGCTGAAATCAGTACGTGTTGTTGTCTCAGCAGCAGCTGCTACTGGAATAGAATCTACATCGGGTGTTTGATTTGCATTATCAAAAGTTGACGCACTATTCGTACCATCATTTATTTGAAAACTACCAACAACAGTTGTATTACTTCCACCAGTATTAACAACTGTACCTGCTGTGACAGAAAAAGATGAAGTTCCACTTGCAGTTAAAACAACAATATCACTATCATTTGGATCTAGTGAAGCCGTGATATTTGTATTCGATGCCGTAGTCATAGCAGCATTAATAGCTGTAACAAGAGTACCTGCGTTTTCGGTTGATGTATTATCAAAAGTAACGTTTTCTCCATCAATTGCAACGACAACTGAATCACCAGATTCCAGTCTATTAATATTTTCTATCGTAATTGTATTTGATGCTAGAACTTCAGGAGTAACCGTAACGTCACCACCAGAAACCGTAACTCCACTAATTCCATCAACTCCATTTATTGCAGCTTCAAGACCTGCAGCATCGAGCGACCCACTAGCACCCGCCGCACCGATAGTAATTTCAGTATCTGTCGTACCTAAAGTCAGAGTTGTACTTGTAGATGTTCCATCTATCGTTTTAATAGCGTTACCTGTTACGCCTAATACACTTCTACCAATTTGATCTCCTGAAATATCACTCAAACTCACACCAATCGTTTCATTCGCATTCGCACCAACTTGGAACTGACGTGTACCAAAATTACCATCGAATAACTTAACGTCACCAAATTGAGTTTTATCAGCAATTCGAGTCAACTCAGACTGGAGTGATGTAATTTCCTTCTGCAGGTTTGCTCTATCAGACGCAGAGTTTGAACCATTCGCTGATTGCAGTGCTAAATCACGCATACGCTGTAAGATGTTGGTTGAAGTCTGCATCGCACCTTCAGCCGTTTGTGCAATCGAAATACCATCATTCGCATTACGACGTGCTACATCCATACCACGGATTTGCGATGTTAGACGGTTTGAGATTGCAAGACCTGCTGCATCATCTTTTGCAGAGTTAATGCGTAGACCAGATGAAAGGCGCTGCATAGATTGAGCAACCATTGAGTTTGCACGGTTGGTGTTTCCTTGAGCGCGCATTGCTGTCACGTTTGTGTTTACAGTAATAGGCATTATGTTGTCCTCTTAAGTCCTTGATTGACACCAACCGCGGAGAGAACTTTTGATGATTTATCTTTTAGGTGTTGTATGTCTTACCCATTTTCACGAGTGACTGCAGCAGCCGTGAAATACAACACAAGGGAACAAATAGAAGCTTTTATTGAACATAAAAGCCGTATCAGCATCCTTGCTAACTAAAAGATCGCAAACCCTCGCAATCCACACCGTGATTGGATTACCGACTACTGCAAATGCAACAGACGATTTTTTAACCACAAACTTGTTAGCGGACAATATTCAGCCAACTTGAGAAATAAAAGATTAACTTTTGTTAATGTTTCTTAAGCTATCAACATTGGAGGCAACACATAAAGAGAATCGTTAACTGGCAAAAAAAATAACCCCGAGCAACAAAGCTCAGGGTTAACCAAAACGAGGGTGATGGTTGTAAAGTCAATAGCTCGAAATAGGGTAAGCTACTGACATCAATTAAGAACTGCTATAACTGGAGAGTGTAAGCGGATTTGCCTATCTAAGATAAAAGGGGTCGTTTCTTATCTTAAATATGGAATCAAATCATCCTTAATTAACTGACCACCATTCTATGGAATTGAATAAAATGTGCAATATTCGTAAATAAAAATTCACTGTTTTGAAACATTCAAATAACTGTTTGAATAGGCCCTAAAACAAAACAAGATACTGATTTGTATACAAAATCCAAAAAATGAATATTAGATTTTGCTAATCAGTATCTTGTTTACAGAACAATGTTTCCGATTTTTCAATCTAAACAAGGCTAAAAACTTCTATAAAACAATTACTTTCGTTCAGAATACAGGTCTTGAAGCTTGCGATCCCAGTAAGGGACTTCGCCAATATGTTCTTTAATGAACTCAATAAAGGCGCTGACTTTTGGAGCCAGATGCTTACGGCGAGGATAAACCGCTTGCAGTGGTAGGTGATGCGTCATTTGCCAATCTCTTAAAATTGGAACTAACGTACCTTTTTCGATTTCATCTTCAAGTAAATAAGAGGCAAGATAAACGACACCTAACCCACTGATAGCAGCAGATTTAAGTGCTGGCGCATTATCAACGCGGAAGTTACCTGAAACACTGATCTCACAGTAATCTTCACCACGTTTGAATTGCCACACGCTATGCTCATGCCACTCACCTTGATACACTAAACAATTGTGGTCGACTAACTCTTCTGGTCGAGTTGGCTCACCGTTATTAGCAATGTATTCTGGCGATGCCACCAAAACAAACTGACTCTTCATCAGCGGGCGTGCCACCATACCAAGAGGCAGTTGCTCAGACATCGTCAATAGAAGATCTAGCCCTTCATTCACAACATCGACTTTATGGTCAAGTAAACTCACCTGAAGCTCAAGTTCAGGATGACGCATCATAAAATCTGGCAATGCAGGAATTAAATGCATCGTACCAAACGATTGAGAGATACCGACTTTTAAAACACCACGAGTTGATTCATTTAAGTTATGAACACTGGCAACGGATTGTTCAACATCTCGTAATAACTCTTCACCTTGTTCATAGAGAAGAGTACCCGCTTCAGTTAAGCTCAAACTGCGTGTCGTTCTTTGAATGAGTTGAATGCCAAGTTTGTGCTCAAGATCTGCGACCTGAGTGCTCACTTTTGATTTGGAAATGCCCAATTTACGGGCGGCTGCACTAAAGCTACCCGCACGGGCAACATGGGTAAAAATGGCGATTGGTTCTAATAGTTCTAACATTAAAGCCGCCTCAAGTAACGCAAGATTAGTTAAGTGTTCTGTTACCTAAATATCAGAGTAATCGTGATAAAAATCAGACTTTCCTCAACGTTTAGACAACATCGCTTTTATTTTTATTGATAATTCTTGACTAGTTATGTCAGGAATTATGCTTATTTCGTTAGAAGTATATCAAAATGAGGTTACATTATTCTAGTATTAGAAACACAGTGTTTACCATTAAGTTGTTATTATATTGTTAGTTTCCGACATTTACGCTGGCAAAAAACATTATCGCAAGACAAACATACAGTAATTACTCTACTTTCAACGTTAAACCCTTTAATTTAGCAATAAGTTCAGTAGATGCTGAATTAAAGGCTATAGGCTGTGCTCTTTTATGAACTTTCATCAATAAAAACTGCGTATAAGATTTTTTATGATTCCCGACATTTTCTGCAAACAATTCGAGGTTTTTATAGGTGTATTTTAATTGGCACGAGCCAACGGCCAATGTGTTTGAATAGTATTCGTTTAAAGACAAGTTTTTAACGGCTACTGCCGTTCCTGCCAACTCATCTTGGGTTTGTAAATGATTTTGACTCACCCAATGCGAGATTTGAAGCAGTGCTGCTGGGTGTGAAACTACCGTCTTTGGTGTTTTCGATTCATCCTTGAGAATATAAGCGCAAAATTTTATGGATAACTCAACATGCCCTAATACACGATCAATCTTATAGTCTTGAAGTGCTTGTACTGCTTGAGGAACCAACTGTCCTTTGAGCGATGAATTTGATACGGCTGTGAACACAAGTGTGGAGTGTTCTACACCTAACTTAAAAGTATTATTAAGTGTGCCAGTGAATGTTGGAGTGAGTAGTAACTTAGGATGACGCTTCGTGAACTTTTGAATTGCAAGATCATTAAAGCTACCTTTTGAAGCTTGAACATAAACCGTTTGAGCCAATGCTGAAAACGTACTGAAAATCAAAAGTAAAAACACAGTCACAGATTTCATACAATGTTCTATACCCATGATACCTGAAGATGCTCGATTTCAGCGAGAATGCACAACTTGTTAATCAAGACGACGGTGTGCAGCAATAGTGAGCTATTGTTAGCACTGGCAACGAAGAGTAACAAGCTGTGCAACTCGCACTGCGTGGACTTCTCATCGCCAATTCTTCTTTGTTACATTAGCTCGAAAGAATCCCGATATTCCTTCCCTAATGCGCCTCAAAGAATTGCCGCTGAAAAAGTCCTGAAACATGCATCTTCAAGTACCATATATGGGTATATAAGTTGAGTGTTACCTCAGTATTAGCGGTAACACTCATCAATAAAAGACTTTAATTTCTGACTTTCAACATATATTCAGCTACTGCGAGTCGAGTCGTTTCATCTAAATAGTTCTGTGGCGGCATTTCGGGATAATCTTCACGCTTCTTAATTGGTTTAGCGATATACTCAGCGAGTCCTTTAGGATTATCCATATAAAGCGCTTGTATAATTTGAACCGGTGGGCCGATCATTCGACCACTGTAGGTGTGACAACCTGTGCAAATACCTAAATAAGCCACTTTACCTTTGTCTTCGAGTGCAATCTCTCTCGCAGGGACGGGCTCATCGAGTAAATAAGTGTCTACTGAATCCGTGTTATTGAAGTTACACTCAGCCCAATCATTTACACCTACAGTAATATAGCGGTGGCGATTAATGATGCATGAGTCACGGTGATCCCCTACACGAATGATATCTGGGTTTCCGCCCTTAAACTCGGTTAATAACAGCGCTTTCGCTTCATCAATGGTGTCATAACCGTTGTTCGCCATTAGGTTATCTAAAATCATGACCTTGTCCGGTGTAGGGTCTGACTCAGGATCAATGGTGGTATTGGGTGCGTTTTCATGATCCGTAATAATAATGCCAGCAGTTTTATTACCGGTAATGATGTTGCCTTCAACGATAACTTCATCAGCCGCCATGATTAATATTCCTGTTCCCGCTGGAATACCTGAAACCGTCGAGCCTGGAGCACCAAAGTTTGCAGTATTATTGTTTACGATAAAGTTATTTCTGAAAATCACGTCTCTGGTTGTTTTTATCGGTAAGCCGGGTGTAATAAAAGCCAGTAAGCCACCCGTGTTGTCATGAACATAATTGTTTTCGACTATGGCATGTCTTGAGTTTTCTATCTCGATACCTGCAACGCTATCAAAAACTTCGTTATGTGCGACATGAATGTTATCGCTCATCCCTACATAGATGGCAGCATCCTCAATGCCTGATACAACGTTATGCTCAACGACACCGTTTTTCCCTAATTGCGGAAATATGCCATAAACGCCAGTATCGACAATGATGTTATTACGGATCTCAAAATTGTTACCCGCTTGTCCCATCACACCATTGCCTTTGTATTTAGTGATGTACAAGTTCTCAACAACGATATTGTTACCCGAATAAAGGATTGCGTCATTGAGCTTTCCCTTACCATCTAAAACTGCACGCTTACCTTCTTGAATCACCCCAATAATGCGGATGTCGTTTTTATCAATATAAACGGTTTCATGGTACAAGCCGGGCATGATTTGTATGGTGTCACCAGAATTAGCAGCTTTGACTGCCTTCATGATGGAGTCGCCATCCTCCACAATATGAGTTTTACCCTCGATAGCATTTTTAACGACACTTTTACTATTACCTTTATCTTTATCTGCCGACTCATCGTAACCACCAATATAACTTGTATCCTGATGGCTCGAAGTCAGTACAGGTTGTACTTTAGATTTCTCTAGATACATTCCACCTGCAAATGCACCAACGATTAGCAGTGGAACCAGGAGCTTTTTGGTATCCATAATTATTCTTCTCCGTTCTTTGTAATTTTAAATCCGTTTCTTTGTTGTTGAAAATTCGAATCAATAACAGGTAAACCAGAAGGCACACTCATTGGTGTTTGTGGAGTTAAGCTTTCATCTTCTAATGCACCAAGAAAAGTGACGATAAGGTCGATTTCCTCATCCGTCAGGTTGGGCTCCCAAATGTGCCAGTGCAATTGAAGGTTTTCTCCTTCCGGTACCGCATGGCCTCGCCCCTTGTTATAAAACTCAACAGAGTCTCTTAGCTTCTCAAAATGGCCAGCATGCATGTAAGGCGCCGTTTTTGTAATATTCCGCAGTGTGGGAACTTTGAATCCTCCCCGTAACTTTTCAGCTTTAAAGGTTTTTTGTGCACCAATATCTCTTGGCGTACCTTCAGGATCAGCCACACCAATAACCGCTACTTGATTGTTAGTGAATAACGGCGGTTGATGGCACTCTGAACAGCGGGCGACGAATGATCGGAAAATGTTATGCCCCTTAATCTCATCCTCCGTTAAAGCTTGATGATAACCATGCGCGTACTGATCATAGCGGCTATTCAGCGAGATTAACGAAGCCTGAAACGCTGATAAAGCGGTGTAGATATTATTGAGTGTAATCTCGTTTGATTGTGGAAATGCTTGCTGAAATAACAACTGATATTTTCTATTTCCGTTCAGTTTTATCATCAGTTTTTCTGGCGTATTTCCCATTTCTTTCGGATCGAAAAGAGGGCCTTCTGCTTGTCTTTCTAGCGTGGTCGCCCTTGCATCCCAAAAGAATTTATCTAAAAAGGCCATATTCCATAAGGTAGGAGCAGAACGGCTAACTTTTTCTCCTGTTACTCCAACACTTCTATCCAGTCCGTCAGCAAGTCCTTTGTCAGGGCGATGGCAGCTTGCACAAGATAGCGAATTATCTTTAGATAAGATTGGATCAAAAAATAAGTATCGTCCTAAGTCTATTTGTTGAGGCGTAAAACCATCACGGTATTTAGGTAAAGCGGTTTGCGTTCCACCAACCCCTCTGCCTTGAACCGAATCATAGAATTGATAACGAGTAACAAGCTTGCAAACACCATTCACGTTTTCAAAGCTTGGTGGGCAATTGGACGATAACGTTATTGCGTGAGCTGACGCTATACTCATAAACAACACGACAAGTGTGAAATATTTAAAGCTTCGAAACATAATTTAAAATATCCCCAAGCTCTTTGTCGTTGACGATTTTTGACATCATCGCCATTTGACGGCCAACTTTATCATCTTGTGCGTAACCTCGAATGCCTGTTTTGAAATGACTCATTTGGCGTTGTAAATATTCAATACCTAAACCTGCCAATCTAGGCGCTGAAAACGCTTGGTTTCCCTCAGCCACACCACCATGGCATGCACCACATTTTGCTTGATAATAACGATAGCCATTCATGTGTTCTGTGGTGGTATTAACTTGATTACTGGAAGTGTTAAATGAAGAAATGTATTCGGAGAGTTCAATGATATCCTTATCAGATAACGGTTTCATCATTGCCGCCATCTGCTTACCAAGCAGATCTTTTGCTTTAACTCCACGTCTTCCATGCTTAAAATCCTGAAGTTGTTTTTGCAGATACCAAGCATGTTGACCTGCAATTTCAGGCGCATGAATAGCCTCGTTACCTTGCCCTTGTTCACCATGACAAGCAGTACAACTTTGATAAAGTTCACTCGGTTGTTTCGCCTCAAGATTTAAAGCGAGACCTATTGTAAACACAAACAATAGCGTTAAATTATAATTTTTATTCCTCATGAAGCACGGTTCCAATTTGCGACATCACGTAGAAACAATATATGGGTTGTTGTGCAGTAATGCTGACGGAAAAATAAAAAAAGCTGACGGATTCTATAAATCGTCAGCTTTTATAAGGGAAGGAAGTGCATAAGCAATATTAATTAACCTGAACTCGGGATAATTAGAGGGCGTTCTCCATTAACTATTTCGATTTTCTGTTTATTCAAGGCGACGAATATGAAGTGCAGTTGTTACTGTGTTCCTACATAAACATTCAGCAACACAGAAACTCTTTATTTCAAAGAACG
Source organism: Parashewanella hymeniacidonis (assembly GCF_016900895.1). Taxonomy (GTDB): domain Bacteria; phylum Pseudomonadota; class Gammaproteobacteria; order Enterobacterales; family Shewanellaceae; genus Parashewanella; species Parashewanella hymeniacidonis. The sequence goes on along the minus strand of NZ_JAFEUN010000037.1, from coordinate 3,142 downwards.
AAAAAATAAACACAGCCCTTCGGGTTACTCTTAAAATTGACTAACCCTTCGTGATTCATTTTTCGTTTAGTTCACTAAAATCCCTTCCTTCGTGCCTAGATTTTGCCAATTTTAGGCAGTAACAAATAGAAATGACTCATTTAGAACGCCTTCTAGGTTGGAGTATTGTTGCGCTTTTACGATTTCACACTAACCTATTGCGTGTTTACGATACTCTGTTGGCGTCTTACCATGCGTTTCTTTAAAGGCTTTGTTGAATGAACTTAGCGATCTAAACCCACTCTCTAGCGCCATTGTTAATACAGGAATTTGATTAAACTCCAGCAGTTCTAGCTTTTCAGTGACTTCTTTTATGCGGTAATAATTGAGAAAATCATTGAAATTGCGGTAATTTAATTCACCATTGATGATATTCCTAAGCTTGTATTCATGTATCGAAACATGCTTTGCCAACTTTGCTATGGTCAGCCCTTCTTGCTGATAAAATTTCTCTGCTTCCATTGCAGTCAAAATTCGTTTTAATTCTGCTCTAGGTTGCGCTTCAAGATCAGTTGATTCAGGCACTTTAGGTTCTTTTGAAGCAAAAAACACATCGTATTTAACATCAACTAAAAAGAAATTAATCACAGTGACCAGTAAGACCAACAACACACCTTTCACGGGTTCAAAACCTTGCCAGCTCAGTTGTAGCACTTGTTCGAATATAATAATAAAACCGATGTAAATAGCAGCAAGACTTAAAACAGCTCCACGAATGTATCGCCGTTCTTGCACCAAATCATCTCGCCAATGAGTAATAGCAATACATAAAGCATGTAACAACAACCCTAACTCCAAAACGAGTTGAATATAGTTGAATGGCTTAACTAAAATACCGCCAACACCCATGTCAAAATTAAGTGCAGCAGAAGTGCCGTTAACCACAACAGGCAGTAACAAAGTACTTGAGCCAACAAGATAGTGCCATGTTCGAAATCGTTTATTCTCTCCGAATACGCTGTAACTTACGAGCCAAAAAACACCAAGCAATGCGTTACTTGTAATAAAATCGATAACTAAAAAAATATTTTTTGATTCAGGAGAGGAATACAAACGACCAAGCACATAACCGCAGCCACAACCCATTAGTAGAATAAAAAACCAGACAGGCTGACTTCTTGGAAATTGCTTTAATAGAATTAAAACGCAGAAACACATCTGAGCAAAAGCGAAGTGATAAAGTAACGTTGTTAACATGCTATTTGTCTTTATAGTTATATCATCTTCTCGTCACTATACAGTCTGTTAATTTAATTTAACACATAGAAACATTGATACAACAAACAGGTTTGATTGATATGTGTAACTCATTATACCTTTATTAACAGAAAGGGAGATTCAAAGGTAAAATGATGAAGTTTCTTTAATATTTACACAGTTAACAACCATTTTTTTAAAAAAGTTTACCTTTATTACACCAATATTTCCGGAAAATATTATCTATTTTGATTACTCATGTGGTTCAAAAGTGGTTCAAATGTGGTTCACACATTTAAAAACGGCCGTAACAGTGCTACATCTCGTAATCAGCCGAAAAAATTAGCATACAAAGTTCTATTTTGAACTGTCTCAAATGAAAGATCTTTAATGTAATGTTCACAATTGCTGGTGATATAGTGTTCAAAAATTTCTAACCAATATGCAAAAAGGTAACATTATGCCAGGATCAGCCCCAGCATCAGGGATGTTACAAATTGCATGGAGCAATCAAAATCATATTACTCATTTAAATGGTGACTTAGGTCACTTTTTAAGTAATTCAACATTCTCTACTTCTCGAGTAGATGAAAGAGGAGAAGCATCAAATTTAAAATACAGTGTTAAGTTCAAGACAAATGCTGATTGCGAAGTTACTCCTGAATTTGAAGCTAGAGGCTTAGTTAGCTTTTTCAGCCACCATGAAGATACTGCAAGAGAGTTAGGGAAAGTTGTTGAGCACCCAGAAGAGACCTTCATAACGATTACAGGCAACCTAGATTGCGAAAGCAAGCATATTCGTGTACAGAATGAACAGGCATATTTAGATCTTAGGCCAGGCCAAAGGTTTACCGTTGCTTATAAACGCACTCCTGATGCATACGCTGCATTTGTCACAATGGATAAAGCAGGTGTTATAGGAATTCAATCGATGCACAGTATCGAAGGTGAAGAAGGAGAAAATAAACTAGAACCCATTGAAGAACACTTCCCTCTCAAGGTTGTTCATGATTTAACAGGAGCGTCTGGAAAAAACTCTCCTAAAGCTATCATTGATGAAAAGGCTGATGCACGTTTATTAGCGATTATACAAGATATTGCCGATGGCAAAGTTGATGAGTATGGTACAGAAGTCATGGTGCCAGCAAATAGTGACGAAGCAAAGGTGCCTCATACAGCCCCAGCTCTACCTAGTGAGCTAGGGCAAGCCCCTACCCCACCACCACCCCCACCTGTATCTGCGCCTACACCACCAATAGCAGTATCAACAACTGGCCCTGCTACCACTAAACCAGCAGGTATAGGAGAGTTATTAACAGCCATTGAAGGAGGTGTGCAGCTGAAGAAAGTCGATCATGACGCGGAAGCAGAGGCAAGAAAAGCTCATAAACAGGAAAATCTGACACCTATGGATATAATGGCTAATGCAATGAAAGCAAGAGCCCATGCGATGCGTCGAGATTCTCTTGAATCGCAAGAATCAACGGAAGACACTGATGGAGGAGTGATGTCTAAGCCATTGCCAGACATTACCGATAGTATGACTCCAAAAGAGTTAGCTCAAGCAATTCAAACATATACGGAAGCAGCATACGGACCGAATACTGATGAAGTTGATTCATAGCAAGAGCAACAAATTATATTAACAATGCAGTTTGATGACTCACTACCTTTGCCGGCAAGCACAACCGCAACAACGTTAGCTAAAACTGGTACAGAGTAGTAAATTACAACTTGCTTCATTAATAAGCGCCCACAAATTAATGGGCGCATATTTTTTTGTGGGACTGATCAGATCTATATGATCTAAAGTCACAAATACAAGCGAGCTCGCCAGAGCAGGAAGTCCAACTCTGGTGATAAATATCAAAAGCAAATTTGTTTTTAGTGAGCGTTTCCAGAAGGA
>NZ_JAFEUN010000036.1 GCF_016900895.1 Parashewanella hymeniacidonis | reverse complement strand
AGATATTTATACAGCAAGATGGCGAGTTGAAGACTTCCATAAGGCTTGGAAAACTGGTGCAGGAGCTGAGCGTCAAAGAATGACGGAGCCGAAAAACTTAGAAAGAGCCGTATCCATTCTTGCTTTTATCGGTGTTCGATTACTGCAACTCAGAGAGGCAATAACCATTCCGTATTACTTGCGTAAGAAAGGATTAATAGAAGCAGCTAATGAACTTGATAATCAAAGCTGTGACACCGTATTTGAAGAAGATGAGTGGAAGTTGCTAATGAAGATGAAAAAGCCAAGGGGCTGGAATGGCAAAGATACTCCAAGCCTAAAGTGGGCTTATCAATCGCTGGCTAAATTGGGTGGTTTTACAGATACTAAACGTACAGGTATAGCAGGCTGGGAAACGATTTGGGAAGGTTGGGATACCCTTCAATCTTATGTCGTTGGATATAGGATGGCGAAAGAAATGCTAGCTGACGGAGAAATGCTCTGAGATCTGATCAAGAGACAGGGCTAACTCTGCCTCATTTCATTCTAGGGTTCAGTTATTTTTAAATAAGCTTCAAAAAAACTTGCCAGGCATTAACCTAGCAATCAAAGTACGTGATCATCAACACTTATCTTATGACTTGTTCGCCAAATCAAAAGGTCATAAAGAAACTTATGGTTTTAAACTCAGATCAGTTTCTGAACGCTATAAATCTCGCAACTGTGATTTACCAATGAACCATAGTTCACTTGCTTATGTAACAGTAAATGTACCAATTAACCGAAAATTAAAAAGCACTTTGTTAAACGGAGATAACTTGTTATCAAATCTTTATGACACAATTCAAGCTCATTATTTAACAGCAATAGAGTCCAAACCATTAACAAGAACAGCAATGATTGCTAATGGAAGAACCCCATTGGTTAGAAACAGTAAGTTTGACCAACAAGACAAAACCAATGAACTTCAACTTATTGGATTTGATCCAGATTCAAGTGAACTCCAGTTCATTTATGATTGCGACGTGAATGGAACAGCAGATCATATAAGTTTTACCATTGCAGCAGGTAAAAATGACTGTGATCGAGAAGGTTATGGTCAGTTTATGAATACCGTCGAGAAGATCTTTAAGGAGCTAGCTAAAAAGCTTGGATTAGATAAAGAACATGAAGATATGATTGTTCGATTTCATCAGCATATTAGTTACCAACAATAACAAGCATTGAATTAACTTATGCATAGTTCAATGATCGAAGCTAATTTTTGATACCTTGAAGGTAACTCAATATTCCTCTTTTTTATCAAATAGATACTTTGAGTTACCGTGCAGGATCTATTAATTATTGTTACTAATTCGCCATACTTTGAAGACGCTATCGCATGAATTGGCAGTGCTGTTATCCCAATCCCTTCTGATACGGGTAATAATATTTGATCGATTTGATTTATATAAGGCCCTTTCTGTAACTTATTTATTTCGACAGTAAAATTGCTTCTTTCTACGATAAGACTGATGTAATGCCACACATCAGGATGCTGCACCACTCTTATTTTTTGCAAATCGTGATCATTTTTAATATCAGGCATTCCATTCTGACCTAAGAGGCAAATTTTTTCTTTACCTAGTTCAATAAATTCAAAACTACTTTCTGACTGTTTACCAGTTACAAGACCAAAACCAATTTCATTATTTTTAATTTGTTGGTAAATCCTCTTTTCGGGTGCTGACTCAACTGAAATGTTTAGCTCAGGGTACTTAACTTGCCAAGCAATTAATTCAGGATAAGTTAGCTGGCATAAACTGCCAGACATGGAAACTGCACACTCACCTTTGAAAGGTGAATCAACTTGTAAATCGTCGATTAATGCCTGCTCATTCGCTTCAAGCTCTTTAGCGTATTGATATACCTTCAGCCCCTGATCTGTTATTTCAAATTTTTTTCCAACCCTCACAATGAGGCTTGAAGACAGCTGCTCCTCTAGCTTCAAAATATGTTGACTGACTCCTGGTTGAGTCATAAATAGCTTTTCAGCTGTTTTAGTAAAGTGCTGTGTTTCCACAAGTACTTTAAATGTCTTTAACCACTTTTGATGAACCATATATCACTCATAATATTAAATTATCATTTTAATAATTTATCATAATTTTTTAATTATTCACTTTATCTCTAATCTACAGCTCATAAATTCAGAACTTGGACAATTTAAATGACGACTAAACACAGTGTTTACCCAAGAACCTTTTCACATATTGGAATATCTGTACCTGATCTTGAAAAAGCCGTTAAGTTTTACACTGAAGTCTTAGGTTGGTATTTGATTATGGAACCAACTGAAATAGTGGAAGATGCTTCGGCTATTGGTGAAATGTGCACGGACGTTTTTGGTGCTAACTGGAAAAAATTTCGTATTGCCCACATGTCTACAGGTGATCGTGTAGGTGTCGAACTTTTTGAGTTTATTAACCAAGAAAACCCTGAAAATAATTTTGAATATTGGAAGACCGGCATTTTCCATTTCTGCGTTCAAGATCCTGATGTTGAGGGTCTAGCAGAAAAAATTGTTGCTGCAGGTGGTAAGAAGCGTATGCAAGAGCCTAGATATTACTATCCGGGTGAAAAGCCATACCGCATGATTTATATGGAAGATCCATTTGGAAATATCTTAGAGATCTACAGTCATAGCTATGAATTAATCTATTCAAGTGGTGCGTACACTGGTTAAGCCATTGAAAGGTAGGTATTAAATAGTTATCTACCTTTTATCAACATTTCCAATACTTAAATAATCATTCATTCACTTCTAAGGTTTTCACCTTATTCTGCTTACTCACCCTTAACTGCAAAATACTCCCATACACAAGCAAGACAGAAAGCAATAAGACTGGTCTTCTTGATTACCAAATTAAAATGATTAAATGCAAAAAATTGCATTTTAGGGGGATAAAATGAGTATTGGTTCAGTAAATAGTGGTTCTAGCGTAACAGATGTTTCAGGTAACGATAAATCAGAATGGAATGATGCAGATCATTGGAAAATCACTGATTTTTTCCATAGACATATGCCCAAAGTTACCGAAGATGTTTCTAAAGTAGGTAATGATATCGAAGGTAGCTTCGGTAGAGTTAAAGATTTAGTTGGTGATGGATTTGACAGTATCAAAGACATTGAGGGAGCGATCAAAAGCAATGGATTCAAAGCTACAATGGAAACCATGATTAATAATGAAGAGGATAACAAATCATTGTTTAACGACATTGTGTCTAAAACACACAGTGAAGCAGTGTCAAAAGACGCTAAAGCAGTCAGAGAAAATGTTCAACAGCTCATGAAAGACGCTAAGCCACTAGAAGCGGATGCAGTTATCGCACTAACAAATGCTGCAAAAATGATTAAGCCAGTTGTGGACTTAGCAGCTCAAGCAGTAGCACTATATGGTGGACAAGCGCCAAATCTAGCAAGTGTTTTTGGTGACATCAAAAATATTAAAAACGACGTTGAAGCAGCACTTCAAATGCATAATACAGCAGTACAAGCTTCAGATGGAAATAAAGACAGTAAACATGCCCCTAAAAATTTATATGCGGCCTCCCAAGATTCCAGTGCATTAAACTTGCTTACATTAGATTCTATGAGAACCGACCAAGCAAACTCAGATAATGATACAAGAGATAACGGTCATCACCGCCGTCATCATGGCAATCACCGTCATCATGGCCATGGCCATCACCTTCATCGTCATGCTAATAGAATGCTCAAAATGGCATAAAAACCCCATCAGGCAATTCCATATTGAATTGCCTGTTCTGATTTAAATTATTTTTGAGGACAATAAATAGCTTTAAATACGCCAACCATCGCAACAAACAGTGCTAGTGCCCCCATCGCAAAAACGACATCACCAGGCACCCTAGACCAAACCATATCTTGCATAAATGAACTATGAATAAACTCTGCTGAACGCACATACCAATAACCATGCGCATTGGCATTATATGCTTGCCATAACCCTGCGGGTAACAGTGCGAACGCCACCATTAAACCTAAACCGAGATTGAGTAACTTAAATGAGTAACTCATCCATTTCTCGTTCCATTTTACGTTAGGTGCTAAACCTCGTAAGCAGAACAACATTAATCCGATCCCTAACATGCCATACACGCCAAACATAGCAGCATGACCGTGAGCTGCAGTTGTATTTAGTCCTTGCATATAATAGAGCGCAAGTGGAGTATTGATTAAGAAACCTAATAAACCCGCTCCGACCAAATTCCAAAATGCGACAGCACCAAAAAACTTGAGTGGCCAATGATAAAAATCAGTCCACTTGGCTTTCTTTTCAAGCTTATTGTGTTGATAGGCTTCAAATCCAATTACAGTAAGAGGAACAACTTCTAATGCTGAAAATACACCTCCTAACGCAATGATAGAAATGGGCGTCCCCGTAAAGTATAAATGATGAAAGGTACCTAAGACTCCACCACCAAGGAAAATTATGGTCGAGAACAATACTGAGATTACCGCTGTAGAATTACGTAATAACCCCATTTTTACGAATAACAGTGCAATTATGGTAGTCGCAAATACTTCAAACACCCCTTCAACCCAAAGGTGAACCACCCACCATCGCCAGTATTCGACAATACTGATATGAGTATGAAGTCCCCAAGCCAGTCCTGCTCCATAAAGTAAAGCAATCGCAACGGAAGCGATAACTAACAGTAGAAGTAAAGAGCGGCTGTGTTTTTTGTCTTTAAGCGCTGGTAATAATGCTCTGACCATGAGCACTAACCACAACAATAAACCTATAAACAAGAACCATTGCCAAAAGCGCCCTAAGTCAACATAAGCGTAACCTTGGTGACCAAACCAGAAATTCATCAGTAAGCTTTTGAAGTGTTGATTGACTCCTAGCCACTCCCCAGCAAACGAACCTACAACTATAATCAGTAAGCAAATATAGAGAAAGTTAACACCGAATTTTTGATATTTAGGCTCATACCCTGAAATAATTGGAGCCACGTATAATCCCGTAGCTAACCATGCCGTGGCTATCCAGAAAACGGCGAGCTGAGTATGCCACGTACGGGTGATACTGTAAGGAATGATTTTCGCGATAGGGATTCCGTAAAAATCTTGCCCTTCTACAGTATAGTGAGCCGTAATTGTGCCTAAGATTATCTGCAAACCAAAGAGTAGAATCACCGTCCAAAAATATTTAGCTGTTGCTTGCATAGAGGGTGTTTGCTCTACCCCCAACAGCTTGTTTCGCTCTGATACACCACCAATAGGCTCTAAATCGTCTCGCCATTTATCGTGTTGTTCGGCGTAAAACCAAACTAACGTACCAATACCACCTAAAAGCATTACAACACTAATGATCGACCAAAGCAGTAAACTCGGCGGAGGTGTATTACCCACAAGAGGTTCATATGGCCAGTTACTGGTGTAACTGATGTCGTCATTAGGTCTATTTGTTACTGAGCTCCAACTGATCCAAAAAATAAACCCATTTAAATCATGCATGTCAGAATCAGACAAAGTAATATCTGGAGAGAATGCGTATTCTTCTCTTAGCTTGAGAGAATCAGGTGTACCAAGCGCTTGAAATACTTCGCTGAAATGATGTGCGACTTTAAAAATAGCAACCTGCCTCTCAGGAGACACACTCACGTCACCAGTTTGCTGGTTATAGGTATTTTCTCTTAACTCAAGCTTGACTCGGGTTTTAAGTTCTTCTTGATCAAATTCTTTAAGATCTTTGTATGGTAGGTGATGAATTTCTTTAGACTCTTTACTTAGCATTGCTAATGCTTCTCGATGAAGCCAGTCAGCCCCCCAATCTGGAGCAACATAACTGCCATGCCCCCATATGGTTCCTTTTTCCATTCCACCTAACGACTGCCAAACATTCTGTCCACGTTCAATTTGTGACTTTGTAAAAATTACATCACCATTTGTGGAAATCACCCTCTCAGGAATCGGGGGTTTCATTTGGTAAATCTTATGACCGAAAAAGAGTAAAATAGTAAAGCTGATTAACGTTGAAATTGCCAAGGTCATCCATAATCGGCGCTTTTTGAAAGTTAACTTATAACTTTTCATCATTCTCCCCCAATTTCATTTAATGGGTTGTTACGATCCTTGGTGTGTTATTTTTTCCTGTTAATAAAAAAAAGGAGCGCTAAGGCTCCTTTCGTATGTTATTTTCCATATTTTGGATAGAAGTTAGGCAATAACGCTTTTTGTCCATTCATCTAACCAATTTAATGCTTCTAATTCTGGTTCCATTGTTTCACAAGCGTCAATCCTAAATAGTTCTTTTACCGCTTGCGCACCAATTTCTTCAAACAATGATTGTAATTGCTCACCTGCCCCACAGTATGTCTCGTAGCTAGAATCGCCTAACCCAATGACACTAAAGTGTAAATCAGGCAAATAGAGACCTGTCGAACGAACCATTTCAAACCACGGAACTAAACCATCAGGCAAATCGCCTTGCCCTGTCGTTGAGCTAATTACAATCAATTGTTGGTTAGCAGCAGGGGTATAATCAACTAATTCTTCAGGTTGCCATAATTTGGCATCATAACCTTGTTCGATGAGTTTCTCATAAACGGTTTCAGCTACAAACTGTGCACTTCCATATACGGTTCCGAAAACGATATTTACCTTTACCAATGCTCTGCTCCGCTTATTTAAATGAATTGCTTAAATCTAAACCTAACAATCGTAACTTGTCAAAGTTTAAGCAATTTCGAGGTCTTTTCCACACTGTAAATTCGAATTATTCCAACCAAATTTTTCAAACGCCTCCAGCCACTCCGATTCAATTTCTGCCTCAATCGATAAACGCTCATGAGTAACGGGGTGAGTGAATTCTAATTTTTTAGCAATTAACCACAATCTTCGAGTTGATAAAAAGTCTCTTATGAATTTATTCTGTTTACCATCACCATGCGTCGTATCCCCTAAAATAGGGTGTCTAAAATGAGCTAAATGACGCCTAAGCTGATGTTTGCGCCCAGTGATGGGCTTTAGCTTCATCAACGCATACCGGCTTGTAGGATAGCGGCCTGACTTATAAGGGATCTCTGCATTCAATAAAGGCCAAAAATGACTGACTGCTTCCTGTGCTTCTTTATCTTTATCCGCATGTTTATCCGCAATATCGTCTAACTCTTCTTTTAGCGGATAATCCATTACAAGTGATTCATTAACATTACCCCGCACTAATGCGAGGTATGTTTTCTCTGTTGTTTTGTCCTGAAACTGCTGACATAACAGGTTAGCAACTTCGCTACTTTTAGCAAAAAGTAGCACTCCAGAGGTTGGCCGATCTAAGCGGTGAACAGGATAAACATGACAACCCACAAGATCACGCGTCATTTGCATCGCAAAATACTTTTCTCTTCTTGCTAAGTAAGTGCGATGCACCAGTAAGCCGGCAGGCTTGTGTATAGCAACCAAATGTTCGTCTTCGAATAATATTTGAATTTCGGGTGGGTTTTCGAATTCAATGTCGTCTGCAACTGCGTCTTGTGTCATTTAATAAACTAATTTTAAGAAGGTAAGATGAAATAAGCGCTATGCTAACGCATGCTAATTCAAAAGTATAAATCAAAATGTTACACTCAAACGATTGAAGTAACTATTACCCTATTGAGAATGAAACAATTACTCGACTTTTTACCCTTAATTATTTTCTTCACTGTCTACAAATTCTTTGACATTTACACAGCCAGTGGCGCCTTAATTGCAGCGACAACATTACAATTGATCATCACTTATATTTTGTATAAGAAAGTAGAAAAAATGCTACTCGTTACTTTCGCCATGGTGACGGTTTTTGGGACCTTGACCCTTGTGTTGCATGATGACAATTTTATTAAGTGGAAAGTAACCTTCATTTATTTATTGTTTGCGGTCGTTTTAGCTGTCAGCCAATACATGAATAAATCAGTGCTGAAATCGATGCTTGGAAAGGATATGGAAGCACCTGACTTTGTATGGAAAAAGCTAACTTGGTACTGGGCCGGATTTTTTATATTTTGTGCAATTTTAAATGTCTATATCGCTTTTAACCTGTCACTTGATACTTGGGTTAATTTCAAAGTTTTCGGTTTGTCTGCGCTGACAATTCTCAATATTATTGCCACAGTTGCTTACTTATATAAATATCTTCCCGAAGAAGATAAAAAAGACTAAACCATTAAATTAATAACTAAATTGGTATTCCTATGTGGTATATGATTTCATCCCAAGATATTGAAAGCAGCTTGGAAAAGCGAAAAACTGTACGTGACCAACATATCGCCCGCTTAAAGCTACTCGCTGACGAAGGACGACTCATGATAGCAGGGCCTCATCCTGCAATCGACTCTAACGAACCTGGCGAAGCTGGTTTTACTGGCTCTTTGGTCGTCGCTGAATTTAATACATTAAAAGAAGCTCAAACTTGGGCTGACGCCGACCCTTATATCGCTGCGGGCGTGTATAAAAATGTCATCGTGAAACCTCTTAAGCGAGTATTACCATAATGAAAATAGTCTCTTTTAACATCAACGGACTGAGAGCCCGGTTACATCAACTGCAAGCACTTATTGATTCACATCAGCCTGATATTATTGGGTTACAAGAAACAAAAGTGCATGATGAAGCGTTCCCATTAGCAGATGTAGAGGCTATGGGCTATAAAGTTCACTTCCATGGTGGTAAAGCTCATTACGGTGTAGCAATGCTTTCAAAAACTAAGCCACTTGAAATTCAAAAAGGCTTCCCTACCGATGAAGAAGATGCACAGCGCAGAATGATTATTGGTAAATTCAAGCAAGAAAATGGCAAGACGTTAACAGTAATCAATGGATATTTCCCGCAAGGAGAAAACATTGGTCATGAAACAAAGTTTCCTGCAAAGCGCAAATTCTACAAAGATTTGATGCAATATTTAAATGAACATCACTCAAAAGATGAAGATATTGCGGTGATCGGGGATATCAATATTTCACCAATAGATTTAGACATTGGTATTGGTGAAGTTAACGCTAAGCGCTGGTTGAAAACTGGTAAATGTAGCTTCCAACTTGAAGAGCGTGAATGGTTACAAACCTTGTTAGACTGGGGCTTTATTGACACATTCCGTAAGTTACACCCAACTCGTGAAGGGCGATACTCATGGTTTGATTACCGCAGTAAAGGCTTCGTAGATAACCGTGGTCTTCGCATTGATGTCATTCTCGCAACTCCATCTTTAACGGACAGAGTTTTTGAATCAGATGTGGATTATGAACTACGTGGTATAGAAAAGCCGTCTGATCATGCACCAATTTGGAGTGTATTTGGTTAAATCCCCCCCTCATAAGAATTTCTGTGAGGGGATAGTATAATATAATTATGTTGGCTAACTTTGAGTAACTTCGACAGTCATTTTGCCACTTTCAAAATACTTAACATTGAATCGGCATGTTGCTTTGTCTATAACTTCAACACCAAAGGCGGATATATTAGAGTTTTCCTCTATACTTCTTTTTTCTATTGGCTTTTGTTCTTTTACCAAGCTAACTTCTTGCCCTGCTCCAACTCCTAACTGTTTTTGGTAACCCTCAATACCCCACTTAAACTCGTCACCTTTTTGACCTTCAATAAAAAAGTAATATTTCCCGGGTTGGAGCTCAGCTTGTCCTTGATAGGTTCCGTTAGAGAGTCTACTGAGGTTGAAATCTACACCTCTATACATTATATGAACATGAGCATTTACAGGTAAATAAGCCAAATTTAATTTTTTTTCCACTGCATTGGCTTTAATTTGTGTTCCTTTACGTGTTTCTGCAAAGCGTGTTGCAAGACTATTAGCTTTAACGTTTTGAGTGTAAACTGGAGGAAAATAAGTCCATTGTTCACCTATTATTTTGCCATCATCGGTAATTTTAAAATAAAAGCTTTCATCGGTTTGTTTGGCATCTGCTTCTGTACCGTTTTGATGATGAAACTTCAATGCAGCAGTCCTGTTAGTGCAACATTCCCCCGGCTTAATTTTAAATCCATAGAGTTGCTTGAATATGAAGTCCTCATTGTCCTCATGAAGAGTTTGATAACCACCAACTCCATGACTGACAGTCCAAATAATCGGTTGAGGCGCAATTCTGTCGCTACTCATACTAACTAACTCCAAACTTTATGAATAATGATTCAGTTTAAATTAATATAAGTTAAATTTAAGAATAATATGCACCCCTGAAAGCTAGCAGTCAGTTTAAAGGTTCCCTTTATATGAAAGATATTTAAACTCTTAGAAATAATACCGCATAGCAACTTGCCACTGCTTTTCAATCAATTTTTCAGGTTGATTCACATAAGTTCTGGCAAACCTTTCAGAAGTAACCCAATTAAACTCTGAATGAATAAACAAACCTTTCTGAAGTTGGTACCGATACGATGCGGTAAATGCATTACCATCCTCGTTATTATTGTCACCCCAGATTTGATCATTATCCGTAACTGAAAAATCTTCAAATCGCATTGAAATACGATGTGCGTACCATGCTTTTGAAAGCAAGATATTGAAACTATGGTAATCGTTATTTACCGCATCCTTACCTGTAAGAGCTTTCATTAACGTATCACCTTTCAAAAACTGAGCTAATAAATCAATTTTTAAAGGCAAACGCCATTTAACCCCTAAATGATGAAAACGAGTACGCCAAGAATACTGACCATTTTTAACGACTGAAGTATCGGCATTATTATCATAATAGCCAACTGTTAATTTACCATTGCCACGCCAATTCCATTCACCAGTAAAGTTCGCTCCCACTCGAGTATCTAAGTCGAGGAAGGGATCAGACTCTTTAGCTTGGCCTGATAATAGACCGTCGCTTCTCATTGCTAATAACTCAGGAATTCTGATGGTCTCATGCCAAAGTGTTTGTCTAGAACCAGTTGTCCAACCATGCCAAGAGAGCATGGCACCCGTTGGGTCATTATTAACAAAAGCTTCTGCTGTTAGCTTAACATCATGTTTAGATTGATGAAATTTACCTAGGCGGGACAAAGACAAGCTTGAACCTAGATGACGAACCTCTTCTGCTAACCAAGAATTAATCGTTGAAAAGCTTAACGTGTATGGAGACGTCCAGGCTGTTGCATGGTTTTCGATAGTAATTGTCGGATATAGAATGCCTGCTTTTGCAGTGATTCTATATCCATTTTCCGAAGGTAAGCCTTTGTATTGAATAAAAGCTTCAGTAATACCTAAGCCTTCGTTTGTATTATCTAGGTACCCGTTTGCCACAATTTTAGATGAAATGTTATCAGTCCAATCAACATGATGGCTCAAACCCAACTGAGATATAGATACATGTGTACCTGAATTAAACCTCAGTTTTCCGAAACCCCCATCAACATAAGATTGTATTGAATCATTGTAGATTGCCCGAACATCGATTACTCCAGAAAAATCTTGTTCAACTGCAATAGCACTCGTTCCGATTAAAATAAGTCCAAATATAGACTTCATATTATTTCCGATACTTTTGTTTTTATTTTATGTTTAGTCGTTTCAATTTACGCTTTAACGTAATCAAATCCGCTACTTAAAACCCAGCCGGTCAATTCAAGACCTGGAATTGGGCGTGACAAATAATATCCTTGTGCCATTTCACACTTATGCTCAGCGAGCCAAATAAGCGTGTCCTTGTCTTCTACGCCTTCAGCAACCACAGTTAACTGCAAGTTATGTGCAAGTTCGAGTGTAGACTTAACAATAATTTGATCTTCTTTATTATTCATTAAGTGCTGAACAAAAGAACGATCAATTTTTACTTCATGTACGGGCAATTCTTTTAATTGCCCTAAAGATGAATACCCTGTACCAAAATCATCAATAGACAATTTTAGTCCGTTATCACGCCAATGTTTTAATTGCATGATTGCACTATCAATATCTTCAACAACCGCATCTTCTGTTATTTCGAGTGTTAATGCATCAACAGGCATATTATTATATTCAACAGTATCTAAAAGCCACTGACAAAAATCAGGATCTTTTAAATTTGCGGCAGAAATATTAACGGCGATGGATAACTCTAAGCCCTGGCTTTTCCATATGTGATATTGATTAATTGCTTCTTGTAGAACCCAACGGGTTAACGAGTTCATCTGCCCTGTTTTTTCTGCTATTGGAATAAACACATCTGGCGGAATCATGCCTTTTTCAGGGTGTTGCCAACGGACAAGTGCTTCAACTTGCTTTACCTTATTAAATTCAAGACACAATTTAGGTTGGTAGAACAACACTAATTGATCATTTTCGATGGCAAATTTTAATGCGTTAACTAATTGGAAACGCTCTAATGAGTGCTGATCTATTTGCTTATCATAAACTTGATAATCTTGTTTATGACTCTTGGCAAATTGTAACGCTGTATTAGCTTGCTGAATGATGTCTTCTAACGTTTTGCCGTTATTACTACAACTTAAGCCCAAGGTAATTTGTAAATCTAAATGAAGATCGTGATAACAATAAGAATGAGATACTTGGCTTTGAAGTTTAGAAATCTCACTTTGTAAATGCGTTAAATCAAAGTCCCTATATACAATGGCAAACTCATCACCCGATAGACGACAAACTAAATCGGTGCCTTCAATACTCAGAAGTCGATTACCCACTTCTTTAATAACTTCATCACCCACTACATGACCAAGCGTTAAATTAACATCGGTCAATCTTCGAATATTAATCAAACACACAACCACATGTTCGTTATTTTTTAGCCACTCTTCCGCTTTACGGTCTAACTCATTACGATTTGATAAGTTAGTTAACGGATCATGAAATGCTTGATGAACGATTTTTTTTTCACGGCTGACAATGGCCGATTGCATCTCATTAAGCTCATGTGCGAGTTGAGCAAGCTCCCTTGTTGAACTCGACTTAACTTTGAAATCATAATCACCTTGAGCAATAAACTTGGCTTGCTCGATTAAGCGCATAATTGGTCGAGTAATACTGCCAGAGATAGCGAAAGCAACGAACATAGATAAAGGCAACATAAGGAGAACTAACCAAAACTGTTGCCACCACTGCTTTTGAAGTGCTTGAAGGACATCCGCTCTAGGCACATACATATAGGCGTAAAGGTCATTGTTTTGAATTTTTCCTAGTGACTGACGCCAAAGTAAGTAATCAGGGTTTTCAGTTCCAGTGGTTAAGAATGAAGATAATGCATTTTTTACATTTTGTTTAATTTCTAGACCTGAATAAGCGAAAATATTCGCTTGCTGTCCTGAAATTGAAAAACCTGTCGAAAGTCCAGTTTGTTGCTGCAAGTCATTTGCTAGAGTTGAGTCAATAAGGTAACCAAATCCAATCCACCCAATGACACTACTGCCGCCACTGGTTATTTCAGCAAATCTTAATTGGTAAACTTTCCCGTCTAGTTCGTATAATTGGCTTAAATTAGCCATGTTATCTGCTAATAAATATCTGAATGTTTGACCTTGCTCAGGGCCTTTTACAGGACGAAGTTTACCTTTGTTATTTTTTTTTAATAACAACTGACTTATCACTTTACCTTCTTTAGATACAGCAATGGCCATATTCGCATTAATGCGTTTACGATGATTATTTAGTGCCAAAATAAAGCTTTTAGTATCACCATCGATAAAAATCTCTTTTAGTCCAAAGTCTTTTGCGGCTGTCTCAGCAAAAACATTTAAATAATAACTTCGAGTTTCGAATTCAGAACGAAAGACTTTTTCTGCGACAGCCATTCGGTTGGCTAACTGTTGCTTCTCAAGTTTTTCGTATGAATAATATGCCATCCAAAATGAAAACGCCTGCACGGTAATAAGCAGTAAAACAAAAAAAGCAAAGATACGAGTTTGCAGACGATTCATAAATTGCAACATCAATAATCTTCCAAAAATTCAAACTCATCGAGCGTAGATTGCTCAGGAATCGGAGACATATCAGCGATAACTTGGATTACTTTCTTCTCTGATAACGGCCAATTGATCATCAAGGACTCTTTATTATTTCTAGTTTCCAGTTGAGGATGCCAAATGTTGAGCTCGTACTTGCCTGTAGGTAAATCTACAAAATTTACCGTACCGCTTTCATCTGTTAAACCATAAAAAGGTGTATCGACAACAAGAATATGTCCGCTCATCCAATCGTGGACATTGCATCCCATTGCAACATGACCAATTTCATTAAAGCTAATATCGCTTTTGGCTTTTTCAGCTCTCAATTTAAAAGAAAATCGTTTGGGGCCAACAGCTGAATATATATGATGAGTGATATCGTCTTCATTCAAAAACTTTGGTGAAGTACCTTTTTCAATTACGGTAATATAAGGCGAGAACTTTTTACCTTTTTGCAGAACGTCGTTCTGATTTGAATTATCAGAATATGAACTGACATCAGCAGAGAATTGAGGTTGTAAATATACGGCAATTCCTTTAACAGCTTTGCCTTGATTATTCTTAACAACAAAGCTATTCGCTAAGGTACTACCAGAAACTATGACCATACTGACAAGCCATAAGCTTTTAAAAAACTTCATTAAATCCTACCCTTCAACATTATCGTAAACTTATTTATTTCTAATTTACAATTAACAGAAAGGTCCATCTAAATAATAATTTCACTGATTATACATAAAAATAGTATCAGAACTGCTTATTTATCGGTTTTACATGCTGTGTGTTGATTAAACCGTCAAATAATTACGTTATTTTGATGTAGATTTATTTTTACGCTTATATATACGCTTTTTCTTCGCTGGGTTCGACGGTAAGCCTTGAAGTGCGGTCGGTAATTGACTGGATGCTTGCTCAATCAACAACTGTAAGTTAGTTTGCAAAGGTGTCATAAATGACTGATAGCGAATTTCCTTACGACTAATTGCGTCAAGTTTAGACTCCCAAAGCGCTGTCATATCTGGTGTGGTAGCCGTTTCAGGCAAACTATTAATGAGTCCTCGTCCAGCTGGGGTCGACGTAATCGTTTTCCCTTGCCGCTGTAAAAAGTTTCTTTTAAACAACAACTCAATAATACCAGCCCTTGTAGCTTCAGTTCCCAACCCATCGGTGTCTTTAAGTATTTTTTTTATTTCAGAATCTTTCACATAACGATTGATTCCGGTCATCGCCGCTAATAATGTTGCGTCAGTAAAGGGCTTAGGTGGCTGTGTTTGTTTTTCTATAAGCTCACCTTTATTGCAATATAAATCCTGCCCTTTAACTAAATCAGGTAAGCGACGCTGTATTTCATCTTCTTTATCATCATTGTGATTTGATTTACTGCTTTTAAACAACGCTTTCCAACCTTGCGATTTATCTTGCTTGGCTTTGGCGATGAAAAGGCCATTTTGAATAATGACTTCTACTATGGTTTCTAGATAAATGTAAGCGGGATAAAACTGAGCTAAATATTGTCGAGCAACGTGTAAATACACTTGCTTCTCTCGTTGGGACAGTGTTGACAAATTAGGTGTTTTTTCTGTCGGTACAATAGCATGATGCGCATCGACTTTACTGTCATTCCAAACTTTTGATTTTAATTTCGAATTAGGTGCAGCAACGCTTTCTAATAGCTCATTGGCACCACTTGAAATTGCAGACAATATTTTAGGTGCAAGTTTATGTTGCTCTTTTGGTAAATAGCGGCTGTCGGATCTTGGGTAAGTAATTAACTTATGTTTCTCATATAAACTTTGACAGGTTGATAACACATCCTGAGCACTCATCCCATAACGTTTAGAGCAATCAATCTGCAATGACGATAAGTTATATAGTAATGGCGGAGCTTGCTTCTTTTCTTTACTACTAACGTTATCGACTCGAGCCTCTTGCTCTGAAATTTTAGACACTACATTCTGAGCAAGTTTTTTTGAAAGTACCCGTCCTTCCTCATCTTGATATGGTGCGCAAGCTTCACTTGGTTTCCATTTCGCAGTGAACGTTTCACTGGTGTCAGTTTGAAGGTGTGCTAAAACCTCATAAAATGGTTTTGATTGAAAGTTTTCAATTTCTTCATCCCTTCTTACAACTAACCCTAACAGCGGTGTCTGCACTCTACCCACAGATAACACACCGTTGTAACCCACTTTTTTTCCTTGAATAGTATAAGCACGTGTCATGTTCATACCAAACAACCAATCAGCCCGACTTCGCGCAAGTGCGGACGTTGCCAGTGGAACAAACTCTTGATTTGGGCGTAACTTACTCAGTGCACGCTTTACCGCTGAGGGATTTAAATCACTGATCAATAACCTTTGCGTATTCTTTATCTTAGTTTGGCTTACTTTAAGATAAGAAATTACTTCATCGACTAACAATTGGCCTTCACGGTCAGGATCACCTGCGTTAATAATTTGACTCGCTTGCTTAACAAGCTTTCTTAACACTGTTAACTGTTTTCGAGTTTTAGGCTTGGGCTTTAATTGCCATGCATCAGGAATGATAGGTAAATGTTCAAGCTTCCAAGATTTATACTTTTCATCATAAGCATCCGGTTCGGCTTGTTCAAGCAAGTGGCCTATACACCAAGAAACGCAATCACCATTTCCAACCTCTATGTATCCATCGTGTTTTTTATGAGGTTTCGGAAGTACATCGGCGATGGCTCTCCCTAAACTTGGTTTCTCAGCTATGTATAGGTTCATGAATAAAGGCACTGGATAAAATTACAGTAACTTTACATTTAAGTTAAACGAACTTCAACTTGATTAATTACAAAATTCTTTGTGTAAAGCACCGATTAAACGAGCCATTTCATCACTGGCAAGTGAGTAATAGATAGATTGTGATTCTCTGCGAGTTTGTACTAATCCATCTTGTCTCAATTTTGCAAGATGTTGAGATAATGCCGACTGACTAAGATCTACGAGTTCATTAAGTTCATTTACGGCCAATTCGCCTTGACACAGATGACACAGAATTAACAAACGATTCTCATTGCTGATTGCCTTTAAAAGCCCAACGACATGACGTGCTTTTTCACGTAATTGACTTATATCGATATCTGGTTGTCCAGACATACTATCCCCCCTGTTTTATTGTTACTGGCATTGTTAAATGGCATGCATCCCTTTGTCAATTGTATTCCAGTATTTCACTGCGCCCCTTGAACATTAGAATAAACTAATGTACATTATATAAGCATAATCTAATATTAAAGAATGACATGATTGAATCACTCTCTCGCTTTGCATTAAATCGACCGAAAACGGTTTATTCTTTACTGTTTTTAATAGTATTTGTTTGTTTGGCTATGTTTCCAAAAATCACAATCGATACTGATCCAGAAAACATGTTACCCGCATCTGATATGGACAGAGCATTTCATAACCAAGTAAAAAGTGACTTCAGTATGCATGACATGCTGGTTATTGGAGCAATAAATAACTCTGAACAGGGAATATACAATTCACAATCATTATCAGATCTTGAACAATTATCAAAGAAAGTCATGTCATTGGAACACGTAATTCCGCAGGAATTACTCTCGTTAAATACGGTCGACAATATTACTCAAGCTAAGCACGGCGGTATCAGCTTTCAATGGCTTATGAAAAATGCGCCCGCCACTGAAAAGCAATCCATAAAGATAAAAACAGCCGTTTTACGTTTACCATTACTTGCAAATACGCTTGTTTCTGATGATGGCAAAGCCGCAGCAATCTATGTTGCTATTGACTCAAAACAGCACAGTTATCAAGTTGCTGAGAATATTAGAAAATTAATCAATGACATCCAGTCAAAAGACGACTATCACATTACTGGTTTACCGGTAGCAGAAGATCAATTTGGCTCAGAAATGTTCGTTCAAATGGGGATTGCAGCACCTATGGCGGGTTTAGCTATTTTCATACTGCTCCTTTGGTTTTTCAGAAGCATAAAACTCGTCGTAGGTTCGATGATTGTTGCCATGGCAACGGTGATCATCACCATGGGCTTACTGATTGGCATGGGGTTTACTGTTCATATTATGTCATCAATGATTGCGATTTTTTTAATGCCAATCGCCGTTGTTGACTCTACTCATATTCTTTCTGAATTTGCCGATGAATATCGTGATGGCAAAGATCCAAAAGCAGTGATCCAGCATGTCGTTTCAAAGCTATTCAAACCCATGCTTTACACCTCACTGACTTCCGCAGTCGGTTTTTTATCATTGATGCTGACGCCTATTCCACCCGTTAAAGTATTCGGTGGCTTTATCGCGTTTGGTATTTTGTTAGCCTTCATCATCACCATTGTATTTATTCCCGCTTACATCAGCCGCATGTCACCTACAGCGTTAGGTAAGCTCCAAAACTCGATGAAGAAACAAGAATCAGCAAAACTGCACACATTGCTGCCTAAATTGGGCCTCTTTGCTATTAGAAATAGAATTTACATACTGTTTGGATTCAGCGCTCTGTTTCTTATCAGTGTGGTTGGGATCAGCAAAATTCAAGTGAACGACAACCCTATCAATTGGTTCAAAACATCCCACGAAATCAGAGTAGCAGATAAAGCATTAAACCAGCATTTTGGCGGTACTTATGATGCTTGGCTTGTACTCGAAAGTGATAAAAAAAATCATACCGCAACAGAAAAATTATTAACCTCTCTTGAGCAAAGCAAGCTGATTAATGCTTCAGACTTGGAAACCATTAACAACTCAATTAACCAAGTTTCTCAAACCATTACCATACTTGATGACAAGCTGTTTAATGCAAATGTTCAGCAAGCATCAATTATTGAATCTTACGTCACCAAACTCGAAACGCTTGGGCAAGACAACAAAACATTTTTAAAGCCTGATATTTTATTGTGGATGCAAGAATTGCAATTCGAACTCGTAAAATCTGGCTTAGTTGGTAAAGTTAACAGCTTACCAGACATTATAAAAACCGTGAATCGTGAGCTTAATGGTGGCACTAATGTAGCGTTCAAACTGCCAAACAGTAGCGATGCCGTTGCACAAACACTTTTGCAATATCAATCATCCCACAGGCCTCAAGATTTGTGGCACTTCGTGACGCCAGACTACCACTCTAGCTTGATGTGGCTGCAATTAACCAGTGGCGACAATCAACACATGTCTCGTGTCATGGATTTTGTTGAGCACTACGTTGAGCTCCACCCTCTTCCAGACGACTTGAAGTTTGGCTGGGCAGGAAAAACCTACCTTAATGTTGTTTGGCAAAAAGCGATGGTCAACGGCATGTTAGAAAGCCTTGTATCTGCTTTTGTCATTGTTTTCTTAATAATGGTGATTCTATTTCGCTCTGTTAAATACGGCCTATTAGCTATGTTGCCACTCACGCTTACCATCACCTGTATTTATGGATTAATTGGTTGGGTTGGCAAAGATTATGACATGCCAATCGCAGTATTGTCGGCACTCACGCTTGGTTTGTCGGTTGACTTTGCAATCCATTTCCTCGAACGATTCAGAGAAAACCTAAAACAGCATGGTAATGTAACGACCACTTTAAAAGTGATGTTCCAAGAACCAGCAAGAGCCATATCTCGTAATGCCATCGTTATCGCAGTCGGTTTTATGCCGCTGCTTGCTGCACCATTAATCCCATACATCACCGTTGGCTTTTTCCTCGCCAGTATTATGGCGTTATCGGGAATCGTTACCCTGCTCTTACTCCCTTCTATTCTATCTTTTAAAAGGAATGAAGCATGAACATCAAAACCATAATTTATTCATTATCTACTTTGTTACCTATACATCAAATACATGCAGAAACCTTAAGCGCACAACAAATTATGGATAATGCCAATTTAAGTTATTACTACGTCGGCGATGATGGCCGTGCTGAAGCTCGTATGAAAATCATCGATAAACAAGGCCGTACTCAACTGCGACAATTTACCATTTTAAGAAAAGACCTCGTAGATGGTGGAGATCAAGATATACTCGTGCATTTCTCCCGCCCTAGCGATGTTAAAAACACCGTTTTCAGAGTCGTCAAACATCCACAAGCACAGGACGATCGCTGGCTTTACTTGCCCGGGCTAGATTTGATCAAGCGAATCTCTTCAGGAGATAAACGCACCTCGTTTGTCGGCTCTGACTTTTTTTATGAAGACATTTCAGGAAGAAGCCCAACATTAGATTCACATCAACTCATTGAAAAGATGGCAAATAAATATCACTTAAAAAGTATTCCGAATCATCCAGACAATGTCGAATTTAACCACTATGAGTCATGGATAGATTCAACGACATTTTTACCCATTAAAGTCACCTATTTTGATCAAAATAACAGTCCGATGCGAGAATTCACTGCATTAAAAAAACAATTAATACAAGGCCACCCAGTCATCACTAGTGCGCAAGTTAAAAACTTCGCTTCAGGTAATAAAACTATCATGCAAATTAGAGGTATTAAGTTTGATCTCGGGTTGCCAAATAATATTTTCTCAGAAAAAAGTTTGCGTACCCCGCCTTTCAAATGGCTAAGAAAAAGGTAAGAGGTTCAGCATGAATTACGTTATAAAGCCTTATTGGCTTTGGTTGTTACTCTTTATTCCATATATAGGTTTTACAAAAAACGCTATAAAAACGGAGCAAAATACTATTACTGGGAGTTTTACCGACGATTGGGATGATGACTGGCAAGATGAAGAAGACGAATCGAACTTAAATTATTTTGGTTTTATTGAGGGAGCTTACGGTCGCAGACTACAAAATAATGACGTTATACATTCGGCTTCCACACTTAATGAAATTCGAAGTCGATTAGAGGTGAACTACCAACTCACTGACTTAAACTTTAACATGAGTGGTGATCTTCTCTACGACAATATAATCAGCAAAACAAAAGTTCAAATAAGAACTGCTTTTATCGATTACAACTTAGGTGATAGCATAAATATTAAAGCTGGGCGCCAAATTTTGACTTGGGGTACGGGTGATTACTTATTTTTAAATGACTTATTCCCAAAAGATTGGCAATCATTTTTTTCTGGCAGAGCTGACGAATACCTAAAAGCCCCCTCAGACAGCATCAAGACAAGTTGGTATTCAAACAACTCCAGCATTCAATTAGTTTGGACGCCACGTTTTGAGGCTGATAACTCGATAAATGGTGAACGTTTCTCGTACTTTTCCCCGTTAACGAATCAACACTTAGGCTCACTCCCTAAATCTGAAAAACAATCCAGTGATACGTGGTCAATTAAGCTTGCTACCTCAGCAAATAGCATTGACTACGCACTCTATGTACACAAAGGTTTTTGGACTACACCTGTTGGGTTAACACCATATTTTAAACCTTATTACCCTAAATTGAACGTCTATGGAGCCAGTATGCAAACACCAGCTTCATCGGGTTTGTTTAATGCTGAAGTTGCTTGGTATAACAGCGTTGAAGACTCAAATGGCAGCGTTCCATTCGTGCCTAACTCTCAATTCAGAGCTTTGATTGGTTATGAACGAGAGATCATTGCTAACGTCACATTCTCGGCTCAATACTACTTGGAACATACAAAAAACCATCAACACTCAGTGGAAAACTCTCTTGCATCAGAATTTGAACCAGACCAAAACCGGCAACTAGCAACTTTGCGATTACGCTGGCTAACGCTACAAAACAAACTCAACCTGAGCCTGTTTAGTTTTTGGTCACCAACGGATAAAGATGCTTATTTTAAACCGAGCCTATCCTACAGATACAGTGATGATTGGTCATTTTCAGCAGGATTAAATGTATTTACTGGCTCTACTCAAAGCAGCTTTTTTGGTCAACACAGAGACAACTCAAATGCTTGGCTGAGAGTGAGATATAGCTACTGAATAAAAACATTACTAACATTACTAACATTACTAACATTATAAAAGTCATAAGGAAAAATAAAATGAGCATCGAACGTGCAATCTTTATATTCGCTGGCAGCATGGTATTACTGTCTCTCGCCTTAACTTACTATGTAAGCCTACATTTTGTATGGCTAACCGTTTTCGTTGGTGTCAACTTATTCCAGTTTGGATTTACTCAATTTTGCCCAATGGCAATTTTACTGAAGAAGTTTGGAATGAAGGCTGAGCGTAACATTTAGCAAATTGACTAACTCATGGAGCGAATGCTCCACGAGTTAGCAAGTCCCATTTCTTAGATATCAATATCAACCCATTGAAAGTTAACATTAAATTTAACATATTCTATTTACTGTAATTTGATTTTTCATCTTGAGGTGGTGTCAACCACTGAATGTGGAGACTAGCTGCGCCTTGAACAGTATATCCATTCGCATCCACAGTTCGTCTAATTTCCTGATCGTCCTGTAAGCCAATAGAAAACTTTAATGTATCAGATATTCTCAGTGGTTTATCACCGAAGTTTTTGTCTAAATATCCACAATCTGCATTATATGCATTAAATCTATTATCCCTAGGTGGATTATGGAAAATTTTACAGGGCGCTTTTTTATCAAAAGGATATGTTGTACCAGTGATGATTGATGGGGTAATTGCACTTTTATTAGGCATCACTAACGCAAGTTGAAACTGATTTAAATAGGCGTTTTTATAAATTAGAGGCACATTTTGAAAAGAGTATTCGAAATAAATTGTGTCATCTGGGTAGCTTTTGTTATGAGCAGAGTCATCACTATTGTCACTTTTTACTAGCGTGATATCACACAGATCTTTACCTAATTCGAGTTGAAACGGGTCATTCTTCGTACCAGATCCAGTTATAAACGGTAATCCACCTTTTCCTGAACCTTTTATCCCTTGAGCACATGTATCCGCTAATGCTGGAAACTGAACTGCTGTGAGCAGAACACCAAAACACACTAAAAGTTTAACTTTCATAACCATCACCCTATTTTAAATATAAAATTTAATAGTGGAAAACCATCTTCATAAAAGATTAGTTGATTTCACTCTAATTGCATGTTGGTGAACATTTCCTGAATAAATGAGCTATATAAATAGGAGTGCATAAATAAACTCGAGGGTTACTTTCATGTCTATGGCTACTAAGTATTCACTTCCTATTTTTTGCAGTTTCCTGTTATTACTTCCAACAATGTTGATTGCTAATGAGCAGTCTAAACCAGTAAAAATTTTAAATGAATATCGAACACCTGAGGATATGGCACGGGATAAATATCGCCACCCTGCTGAAACCCTCACCTTCTTTGGACTTAAGCCTACGCATACAGTAGTAGAAATTTGGCCCGACAGTGGATGGTATACGCAAGTCATTGCACCAATATTAAGATCTCAAGGGCAGTACATCGCCGCTCAATACCCTTCAAATTCAATGAGTAGATATCACTCTAGAGCCCAAGCAAAGTTTAAGAACAAGTTTAGCAATAAATTCCGCCGTTACGGACGGATTGTAGTTTCACAGTTTGAGCCGCCTCATTACGTTCATCTTGCTCCACAAAAAGCCGCTGATGTTGTTCTCACGTTTAGAAATATCCACAACTGGATGAGCAGTAACCAACAACATAATGTATTTAAAGCTGCATTCGCAGCTTTAAAACCTGGCGGTGTTCTAGGAATTGTCGAACATCGAGCTGAGCCGGGGATCAGCTTTTCTAAAATGATTGATACTGGCTATGTTTCTGAGGCTTATGTAAAAAAATTAGCAATGGCAGCAGGGTTTGATTTTGTCTCGAGCAGTGAAATTAATGCCAACCCAAGGGATACTAAAAATTATATTAATGGTGTTTGGGCACTACCACCAACCCTTATCAATGGTGACAGAAGTAAGGCTAAATATCTAAAAATTGGAGAAAGTGACAGAATGACACTTAAATTTGTGAAGCCTGAGTAATCAGATTTCACTTACAACTTGATACAAGTTTTTATCGATCCGTAAGTGTTTTTGCGTTATAAAAAAGAACAATACGTCCAAGAAACTGAGAAATCTATAAATGAAAACAAAAACATCCCTACTTTATGGTGCTGTTGTTTGTATGGCTTTAGGTTCAACTGCTGCTCTTGCTCATGACTCTCATAGCGAACATGCAAAAGTAAAGCCTGAAGTTCCAACAACCTTACAATATGACTTTGAATACCGAACTGCAAAAGAAAAAGCTCGCGATACATATCGTCACCCTAAGCAAACTCTCAACTTCTTTGGTGTTAAGCCCACTGACACAGTAGTTGAAATTTGGCCGGGAGGCGGTTGGTATACACAGATTCTTGCGCCAGCTCTAAAAGGGAATGGTCAATATGTTGCAGCCCATTGGCCAAAAGACTCAAGCGTCGGATTCTTTACTAAATATCGAGCAAAATTTGATGTTAAGTTCACAGACCATCCTGAGCGTTATGGAAACATCAGTGTTACAAGCTTTGAGCCACCAAAAAATACTACCTTAGCTCCAAGTGAAAGTGCTGATGTTGTTTTAACGTTCCGTAATGTCCATAACTGGATGAGTAAAAATTACGAACAAACTGTATTTGACTCAGCATTTAAAGCACTTAAGCCAGGAGGTGTTTTGGGCGTTGTTGAACACAGAGCTAAACCAGGAACAAAGCGATTGGCTATGATAGAGTCAGGGTATGTCACTGAAGATTATGTAAAGCAGTTAGCTCAAAACGCAGGATTTGAATTTGCTGGCGCAAGTGAAATTAATGCGAACTCTAAAGATATGAAAAGTTACCCCGCTGGAGTTTGGACATTACCTCCAACCTTAAGACTTAAAGAGCAAAATAAAGCTAAGTATTTGAAGATAGGTGAGAGTGATCGAATGACACTCAAGTTTGTGAAGCCTTCAATGTAACGACTTTGGCTACAATGATTGATTATTCATTGTAGCCACTTATCTACATTAAATACGACAAGATGGTTTATCAGAGGCTTTTGCTTGAACCGCAATTGCACTCGCCATATGTTTATTTAAGTCCGAAATTCGAGTTTGTGGTGCAGGATGAGTAGAAAGTAACTCAAAAGGTTTTTCTCCATTACTGGCTTTTTGCATATTCTTCCATAACTCGACCGATTGCTTAGGATTAAAACCTGCTTTGGCCATTAGCTCTAAGCCAATTTGATCAGCCTCTGTTTCTTGAATTCGACTGAACGGTAAAGTAACCGCAACTTGAGAGCCAACGCCTAACGCCGACATGATAACTTTACTTTGTTTAACATCCTGACTTTTTAAAGCTGTATCGGCAACTTGTAATCCAACACCTACAAGAGCACTGTTCGACATACGTTCGTTACCATGCTCTGCAATTACGTGCCCTACTTCATGACCAATGACAGCGGCTAATTGGTCTTGGTTTTTAGCAACGTTTAACAACCCAGTATAAACGCCTATTTTTCCGCCTGGTAAAGCAAATGCATTAACTTGTTTGCTATCAAAAACAACTACTTCCCATTTACCACCAAACACTTTTTTTGGAGCATGCTTGGTAATCGCTGTCGAAACACATTGCACATAACGATTATATTTCCCACTTGTAGATACTTTTTGCTTTTCTTTAATTTGAGTAAAAGCAAGGGTACCTTGTTGCGAAATTTGTGAATTTGAATAGAGCTTTAACTGCGAACGCCCTGTAGGTGATGTTGAGCAACCAGCAATAAAAAAACAGCAAGTGAACACACCCGCCAGCATTGAATAACCTTTTTTCATGAAGATAAATTCCATTTTATGAGATGCTTTGATTTTACCCAAACACATACTCACAAAACAATAAGCAAGCACACTTTAATATTTAAAATATTTTTTATTTTATCATTAATGATTTACGCTTCATTTTTTAGGTTGAACCTTTACAGCTTCATTTTTAGAAACCCTAGATACTGTTGTTGAACCAAGCCGCTTTGCGGCAGAAACTGCTGATAAACAACAATTAATCATATCAATCAACGATATCATTCATACTTCTTTGGCAGCAATATCGCTGTCAACGTTTAGGAGCATGGCTATCTATGGCTAGGTTATCCAAGTCATAGCAGCCTACTATCAGATTTCTGTTCGTCACAACTACGTTTTGCCATTTGCTTCCTTAAGATTTCACCTCACGATGAACACCCTTGCATAGGCTAACGGTTCCCGTTCGACAGAGTCCGTAGAGGACTTTCACCTCCTAGATCAACGCCATGCTCGGCGCTCCAACCAGATAAGGCGCAGGCTGCGCTGCGCCTATCCTTATTTATTATGTGGCTATTCGTTTAACTATCAGACAGTAGTTTTACAGCTTACCAACTTTATCAATATAGTCGCCGTTGTAGCTTCTAAAATAAACATTGGCTTCTATCTTTTCTGAGTTTGGATGAGGAAACTCGAATACTACCTGTACCGAACCTTCCCCCTCTTTGACCATTCTAGAAATTCTTTCATAGAGCTGTTTTTTCTTCTTTACGTGTTTATCATATTCAGGATCGCCTGGAGAAGTTTGAGGCATTCTAGCTATGACAAAAGAATCAGCACTATTTTTTAACGGAAATTTTTCCTTTGGAATAAATACCTGAAACTGACCATATTCAATATAGTTTATGCTTTTTTCATCCAATATTTCATTTCTGTAATTAGAAGCATTACGAGAATAACTTTTTCTTCTCAGACGAACATCTGATGCTAATACTGTATTTTCAGGGGTCAGCATAAAACTAAAATTTCTAAACGTGAACCCCTTACTGCTGGTATAAGCATGCACCTTCACTCTCTCATTTGAAAAAGTTAGAGGGCTATATATGGCTATAATTGCAAACAGAATAATATTCTTTAACATAACTTCAATCTCTTTGACTGGCGCCACATAACGCCCAAGTCATTTGCCGCAGCGAAGCGGAGGTCAAATACACGCGTTTGTTGAACCAAGCCGCTTTGCGGCAGAAACTGCTGATAAACAACATTTAATCATTTAAATCAACGCTATCGTTCATACTTCTTTGGCAGCAATATCGCTGTCAACGTTTAGGAGTATGGCTATGAGCCCTTACGAACAACAACGCTTTGATTTTCTTTATGAACAACATCTTACCAACTTAACATTACAAGGCAAGTGCCCTGCGACCATTGATGGCTACAGTCGTGCGGTTCGGCGTATCGCCACCCATTTTGACCGCTGCCCTGATAATTTATACACGCAAGAACTTAAAGACTATTTTAATGCCTTAATTCAATCTCACTCTTGATGTACGGTTAAAATTGACCGTAATTCGATATTTGTATCGTGGTGTATTACCTGACAGAGACATCATTAACGCGACCGATACTGAAGTCAGCTTTCGCTATACCGACAGTGAAACTCAGCAAAAGAAAATCAAAACCTTGCCTGTACTAACATTCTTATGGCAAATACTGCAACACGTTATCCCTAAAGGCTTTCGGCGAGTGCGAGATTACGGCTTATTGCATGGAGGAGCCAGAAAGAAACTGAAGAAGATACAACTGTGTTTGATGATGGCGGGCAAACTGGACTTCAGCATCATTGAACCTATCGTGCGTAAAAAAGCCCAGTGCTTATGTCGGCAGTGTCAACAACCGATGCAGTTTATGGGTATCGTTCGCTCAAGCGCCTTTGGCTGACACTCCTCGCACATTTGATAATAAGGATAATGGCAATAATTTAACGTAGAGGGTAATAAAAACAGAAAAAGACAAGTTAATGCAGCAGAGTATTAGTGGTAATAAGCATCATAGAGCGCCACTAAGGCTGAGTCATATCTAAATAAAAGTGAGCTGATAAATGGCTCACTCACATCACAAAATTATTTCTGAGATATTTGCATATATAAGTAGCGTCGGGCTGGTTCAACAACCAGATAAGGCGCAGGCTGCGCTACGCCTATCCTTATTTATTATACGCTTACTGAGAATCAAAATAATCGTTTATAGATTTTTCACCCTCAATAATTGCTCTATGCGCTTTTAACCCAGCTTCCGATGAATAAAAATCTGCGGCCTTTGATATTTCATGAGCTCGTAACTGTTCTAGGATTCTAGCTTTAAAAATTAACTTTACCGCTTTTCGATTTATTTTTTCATTAATAATTTGATCAGAACCGACAGCTGCCAGAAGCAAACTGCGAACTTCAGGAGGTAAACTATTTAGTTGTTCTGAAAACTCAGTAACATCGTTAACTTCTATTTGTTCGAGCGAGTCCATTATCTCAGGCATTTTTAAAGCAATATAAAGGCGCTCAAATTCCTTATTCGGATCAAGCTGTTCTTCAACAGAACAAGATGACAATAGCAATATGCTCAACGATAAGAAAATATAGTTAAATTTAAAAATCATCGAATGTCCTTTTCATGCGTATAACAGCTTATTGAACCAAGCCGCTTTGCGGCAGAAACTGCTGATAAACAACATTTAATCATTTAAATCAACGCTATCGTTCATACTTCTTTGGCAGCAATATCGCTGTCAACGTTTAGGAGTATGGCTATGAGCCCTTACGAACAACAACGCTTTGATTTTCTTTATGAACAACATCTTACCAACTTAACATTACAAGGCAAGTGCCCTGCGACCATTGATGGCTACAGTCGTGCGGTTCGGCGTATCTCCACCCTTTTTGACCGCTGCCCTGATAATTTATACACGCAAGAACTTAAAGACTATTTTAATGCCTTAATTCAATCTCACTCTTGATGTACGGTTAAAATTGACCGTAATTCGATATTTGTATCGTGGTGTATTACCTGACAGAGACATCATTAACGCGACCGATACTGAAGTCAGCTTTCGCTATACCGACAGTGAAACTCAGCAAAAGAAAATCAAAACCTTGCCTGTACTGACATTCTTATGGCAAATACTGCAACACGTTATCCCTAAAGGCTTTCGGCGAGTGCGAGATTACGGCTTATTGCATGCAGGAGCCAGAAAGAAACTGAAGAAGATACAACTGTGTTTAATGATGGTGGGTAAATTGGACTCTTATTTATTAGGTGCTTGTCCACGTAACTAAATTATTACTCTGAATACTGCCTGTATGCGTATGTGCAGCTTTGTATAAAGCATACCCGTAATCGTGCTCGATACGATAACAATCACATGAATTATGAACCATTTTATCATCAACCATTGAAATCTTTAGTGCAACAACAGGGTCGCCTTCAGATTTAACAGACGTATAGATAATCCCATCAGTCCTGTTGTCCTCGGTAAAAATATAAAGTAACTTTGAAGTTACTTTATAAAGATTACCGTTTTCTTTTCTCCGCAAGATGTCAGATAAAAAAGCATCACATAGAATGTGAGCTAAAAACACACTATTTGTATACTTTTTTTCTTGATACTGATTAACTTTGCAGAACAAATCAAACATTTCTTCAGGCATGAATCTTGGCTTAGATTGTCTGCGAACATGATCATAAATGCCTACATAATAAACATTGATTACATCGCTCAATTCCGACCGTAAAACATTTACCGTATCACCTACCTTGGAGTTTGATTCTGAGAAAGCTACGTTTACACCTCCATTTCCCGAGAAATATATGCAACCGTAATATACAGGATGTCCTTGTTCATTTAAGCGACCTATACCCGCTTTATCACTGTATTCTTCAGCGATGTAAGACAGTTGTGAAACATTTTGTTCCAGCTGCATAGTCTTATATGCCCTAGCCCGAAGTATCTTTAACCCTGGTTCTAGTGGAATGTGCAAGGATGTAGAAAAGAAACCAACTAATTCAGACAACATATCTTCGATTTGAGATTCACTTAACTCTATCTGTTGGTCGATATATGCGTTGAGTAGATCGATCTTGCTTGCTACATAACCCGCTAAGTCACCTTGTCTATTTAGATCTTCTGCTTTGCTATCAATCAAAGCTTTTATTTCATTAATTGACATATTCCACCGAAATTATATGAGCACCTAACGTTGCCAACACGGGCCTCAGCGAAGCGGAGGTTCAGCACACGCAGTGTGCGAGCGTGCTTGGCTTTGTTATGTTTCGGTCTATTATTGCCACATTCGTTCGTGACGATTCCTAGGCCAAGGAGCAGTTGATTCAACATGCACAGGCTGATCGCCTTGGGTTTGCAGCTTATAAGTGATTATTTGTTTTAAACGTTGCTTCATATTGTTAACTAGTAATTCTGGAGCATCAACGTCTATTAGTAAAAACTCAAAGTCCACAGTTTCTGCTGCAAAATTGTATTTTCGTAACTCAAGCTGTTGTTTAGTCCAACCCCTTATTTTAGGGTACCGAACTGACTCAACAAGAAAACCGTTAGTGTGAGGCTTAAGAAAAAACCCCTTCGTCCACTCTATTTGACTTGGCATACCTCCCAAGTTATATATTTTTCGTCGAAAACTCTCTATTTCGTAGGCCATGTCACGAAAATAATTACCTATCTCAAAGTGAGTTTTTTCGACATACGTCGATAATTCGATTACCTGTTCCTGTCCATTTAAATCATCAAGCATACTCAAAAGCGTTAAAGTTACATTCGAATCATGTCTATATAGCCTTCTGTAAGCCTCGATAAGCTCCGGTGACAACCTATCGAGTCCATCCGGTTTATCTGGCAAATCAAATTTACGAGATAGATAGGTGTTTACCGAATTCCTGATCACCTCTAAATCAACAGCAGCCGGATTTTCCAGAGTCTTTTTGATTCGATATGTCTGAGCTTCTAATATTGGGTAGATAGAAATATATGACTGGTAATAGTGCTCTATTTCAACTAGCGCTCGTTTATCCTTTTCTCGTTTTTCCTCATCCTTCATTGTCTGAGCTTGGCTTATCTGAGCTTGTATAGCTGATAATTGCTCATTCGACTTTTTATTAGAAGCATAGATTGTAAGTGACATAAGGCTGGCGGTGACGATTACACCAAGTAGAGCGATTAAGTTTGCTGGCCAATCAGTCGAGGGCGTTATTGTATTGGCATCAGGCAAGGCACTATTACTTACCTTGTAAACCATAGATACGATTACCACTGTCAAAATAAGCCACACAACAATCATTATTGGTAGATATAGATTTTCTATTAATTTCATATCCTTTCCAAAGGTTTCCTAGCAAGCATGAAAAACATAACAGCTTATTAGAAGGAAAAAGTCTCGCTTTCACACATCTGACCTCTCCATAACAGTAAAGTAACTATAAAACAGTCTTCTGTATTATTTCAACATGTTACACCTATAATTGCACAATAAGATTCGTCGAAATAGAGAAAAAATCCTGTTTTGCGATCGAAAGTGGGAATTTTGCATAACTGAGCAATTATACAGCGGCAAAAATCAAATATAACAATATTTTTCATACCTTAATCTAAGTCTGGTTTTGTGGCAGCCCGTCTGTGATGTTGTAATATTCACCTTTTTCAGACACAAAAATATGATGCGAAAGCTTTACTTCGTTTTGAGTGTCAAACAACCCCATGCAGATACCTGTCCAGCTGTGTTTATTTTTATCTAATGGATCAAAAAACAATGCACTGCCACAGTTTTCGCAAAAACCTCGCCTAGCTCTTTCGGATGATTCGAACCATTTAACGTGCTCCTCACCTTCTATAACTACTTCATTTCGCTCAGTTTCGGTGCTGACTAAAAAATGTCCAGACCATTTACGACATTGATAGCAATGGCAGGCATCTGCATCTGATAGCGCTCCATTCACAATGATACTTACTTTGCCACACAAACAACTTCCTTTATGTTGTTCCATATTTGAACCTCTTAGTTTATGCCCCTGACAAAGCTCTCGATGGCTCTACTTTGGTCGCTTGCCAAGCAGGATAAATTGTAGAAATAAAACTGAGCACTAATGCTATCACTAATGACAAATACACATCGCTCCATTGTAATTTAGACGGCAAAAAGTCAATAAAATAAACATCACCTGACAAAATTTTAAAGTGAAACAGTTGTTCAAAAAACTGCGCGATATCACTAAGGTTAAGGGCAACAGCTACACCAATCATTACACCTAAAAAGCAGCCAACAACGCCATTTAACATGCCTTGGAATATAAATGTTTGCATCATTGCTTTTCGTTTAATGCCCATTGTCATCAATATTGCTATCTCCGACTGCTTGTCTCTAACAGACATCACAAGCGTTGAAACTACATTAAAACATGCAACGGCTATAACGAGTGCTAGCGCTAGATACATCACCATTCTTACAAGCTGAATATCTTGATAAATATGGCCTTGAGTTCGTGTCCAATCAGTCATATAAACAATTTGCTTCAGCGTGTACCCAAATTCTCGCACGAGATATGGGGCAACAAACACATCATTCATTTTTAAACGTACACCCGTAACGCCATCACCGGCATTAAGCAGTTTTTGGGCATAACTGAGTGGGATGTATGCAGTTGTCGCCTCAAGTTCACCACCTAATTTATACGTTCCGCTGATGATAAATCGCTGACTTTTAGCTTTATTTAAGTTTGCAGAGTGCTTTGAGTCATTTAGCATATACATCGAAATGGTATCGCCAATTTTCAGTTCAAGCTTTTTCAGAAGGTTATGACCAACAATAATATGGTTGCCCTCTCCTTTTGCGATAGTTTGCCAATCGTGTTGGCTAACAAATTGAGGCAACTTTGACACTTTTGGTTCTAACTTGGTATCAATACCAACGATATTGATACCTTGAAAGCCTTTGTTCTTTTGTATTAAACCTTCAAATCTCATAAAAGGGGCAGCGGCTTCAATACCATTGATTTTTTGTGCTGAATCAGCGATTGTTTTCCAGTTTTCAATTGGGGTTTCGGCACCGATGACTTCTGCATGAGGGATCACACCTAACAATCGATTTTCAAGCTCATATTGAAAACCGTTCATGGCTGACAGCAAGATAATTAACACAGCAACACCCAATGCTATACCTGCTGTTGATGCAAAAGAGATAAAACCAATAAAGCCATTCGATTGTCGAGCTCGATAAAATCGCCACCCCAGTTTGAGTGCTAAACGACTCATGCCGTTTCGCCATTCATAGCTTCAAGTTTTCCGGCTTTCATTATCAACTGTCTGTCCATTTTCGCTGCCAATTCACTGTCATGAGTCACAACGACAAAGGCGGTACCAATTTGTTGCGATAATTCTTTTAGTAATGCATAAACTGATTCACCACTTGCAGCATCCAAATTACCCGTAGGTTCGTCCGCAAGTACAACTCTGGGCTTGTTTATTAATGCACGCGCAATCGCAACTCGTTGGCGTTCACCACCCGATAGCTCGGCAGGCGTGTGTGTTAAACGATGTCCTAACCCTACCCTGTTTAATAACTCTTCAGCTCTACCAAGCGCCTGTTTTTTGTTTACGCCTTGAATAAATGCAGGCATTGCGACATTTTCAACCGCTGAGAACTCAGGCAACAGATGATGAAACTGATAAATAAACCCTAAATCTTGATTACGTATTTCGCTTTGTCTTGTTGATGAAGCGCTATAAACATCCTCATCACCAAGAAACACATCACCTTGTGAAGGTTTATCTAAAGTCCCCATTACGTGTAATAAGGTACTTTTGCCTGAACCGGAACTCCCCACAATCGCTAATTGCTCACCTTCAAAGACTGATAAATCAACGACCTTTAAAACTTCAGTCGTGTTATTACCATCGGTGTAACTCTTAGATACGCCTTTTACTTTTAAAATTGTTTTTTTCATCATTCATACCTAAGTGCGTGTGCGGGTTCTACTCTAGAAGCTTTTAATGCTGGATAAATGGTCGCAAGCAAGCTCACAACAACAGTACCGATAGCAATATACAAAATTCTTTGCCCTTCAAGTTCAACAGGCAGGCTCATACCTGGCCCAAGAATTGAGACGCCTAATATTTTGAGAATTGGATTAAGATTGAGCGTTATAGCAACGCCAACGATCATGCCGCCAATCATACCGATTATGGTATTCAGCAAACCTTGAAATACAAATATGCCCATAATGCTTTGAGTGGTCATGCCTTGAGTTTTTAGCATCGCCACATCCGCTGTTTTATCGACGACCATCATGACTAAAGCTGAAACGATATTGAACGCTGCAACCAAAACAATAAGACTGAGCATGAGCGACATCATCTTATTTTCCATTTGAACAGCACCAAAAAATGTTCCGTAAATTTTACGCCAATCTTTTAGCTCAACTTTTTGCTCAGCAAAGAGTGATTTAATCTTTGACTCAACACTTGAGAACTCAAAAGCATCCTCAAGAAATACGCGTAAATCACTCACTTGACTTGGCGACTTTCTGACTAAACGTCTTGCGTCTTTGTAGTGGGTGTAAGCTATGGTTGCATCGACTTGTGACCCGGTTTCAAACACGCCAACAACAGTAAATTTCCTTTGGCTTGGCACTGGCCCTATGGGTGAGTAGATTACGCCATCGCCACTGTATATCCTGATTTTCTGCCCCACTGTAACACCTAAGCGGCGAGCCAGTTCATTACCGAGAATAACTTGATATTTACTTGGCTTTAAATCATCAAACGAACCAGGGTAGATATGACCATCAACGGATGAAACTAAATGACCATCTTTAGGATTAATACCATAAAGTTCCATGGCAGCAATACCATTACTAGACTGAACCATAGCTTGGGTACTGACACTTGGCGTGACACCTATGACACCTTTTATCTCTGAAACCTGCTTTGCTCGTTGTTGCCAGTCAGCGAGTGGTTGTTCACTTTGTACGGTCAATTGAGAGACAGCCCCTAACAACTTTCCCTTTAACTGCCCTTCTAACCCATTCATGACCGAAGTGACAATTATCAACGCAGCCACACCCAAGAAAATGCCAGAAACTGCAAAAAAGGTAATAAATGACGAGAAGCTATTGGCTTTTTTTGCCTTCCAATAGCGAAAACCAATAAGAAGAGAAACGTTTAAATTCATAAAATGAGGTATTTACCTACTCAATTGCAGCCAAGCCTTAAATTAAGTACCTATTTAAGTCTTGTACTTGCTAAATCATAAAGATAGGCACGATAATAGAGACATTAAAAGTATAAATAAAGAGGCAAACTATGATTGATGAGTCTTCTTCTTATTTTAGTGTGCCTCATAAATTTAAAGCATATCTAAAACCTTGGCCAACAAGCACTGAGCTACCAAGTTTAAATGAACTTCAGAACCTGCAGTCTGTTGGCTTACAACTGCTCAGTGAAGTTAAAGCTGTTGAGTCTAGCTCGTTGATACAACTTAGGGCTTTAGAGAATGATGCAAAAACCGTTGTTGACTATTTAAAGCTTCAATCTAAAAAAATCGACCTTATTTTGCAATACGTGCTTGAGGCTGAGCATCAAGAAGGTACAAGTTATCTTGGTACAAAATTTGGCGGTGGTGGTATTGAAATCATTACTGATGTTGAGCCTAATATTGACCAACACTTTGAAGTGACAATATTTATCCGAGATGAGTTAGTCGCAGTGTTAGCTATTGCTACAGTTACTTCAGTCACGCAAACCGAAGATGAGCATTGGAAAGCGGAACTCAGTTTTAGCCGAATTTTGGAAGCTGATGTTGAAATACTAGTTAAAGCCAGTTTGGGCGTTCAGCAGAAGATGCTTAAAGCTCGTACCAATAGAAGATAAGCGCAACTCAAATTGAGAATCTGCCGATATTTTCCGTCATTATCTGAATATACCCATGATACCTGAAGATGCTCGATTTCAGCGAGAATGCACAACTTGTTAATCAAGGCGACAGTGTGCGGCAATAGTGAGCTATTGTTAGCACTGGCAACGAAGAGTAGCAAGCTGTGCAACTCGCACTGCGTGGACTTCTCAGCGCCAATTCTTCTTTGTTAAATTAGCTCGAAAGAATCCCGATATTGCTTCGCTAATGCGCCTCAAAGAATTGGCGCTGAAAAAGTCCTGAAACATGCATCTTCAAGTATCATGGGTATATACAGGTAGATTCATTTTTTAATTCAAATTATCTTCCGCGCTTAAAGTAACTAGCTTTATAATTGAAGCTTAGAAGCTTAAATAGTTACTTTAAAAATATGGTTTACCCGAACAAAAATGTGCTCTTTGCTCGATGCTCTTTGAACTGATTTTGTTTATGTTCAAATACTGCATCATTGATTTCACGGTATTCTTGTATTTTTTTCTTTACTTCAATAATCTGTTCTCTCAGTTTAGTTGTTGCTTCACCTGGTAGTTGACTTAAATCTCTTTCCACTTGAGCAAGCTTAACTTCATCAAGTTCAGTTTTAAATTGATTCCACCCTTGTTCAGCTCTTACACCTACCACACTCATAAATTGATTCGAAGCTCCCAGGATGAACGGATTAGTACAGGCGCAAAGGCCACGTAATGCCATCGAAAACCCATCAGCCCAAGGAAATTTCTGTTCACGACTTCGTGTTGAAGAATCCCGACATTGTAATTTGAAAATAAAATTACCCACAGAATCGGTTCCACATGGGTAAGAAATATTATTAAATGCACTTTGGTAAGCACAATAGGCATCCCCAGCGCTAATAGCAACATTTCCAAGCGCCAGCAATAAGAATGGGGTGGCGATACCCCCAGTAACTACTGTTGCTGCAGTTGCTGCAACTAAACCACCTACAGAGAGGGCAAGTGAACCGAGCTTACTTAAAAAGGTTTTCTTAGTGATATCAACTCCTGCCTCTTTAGCCTTTTCAAGGTTTTTCGTTGCACTTTCTACACGCTTATCTACGGCGTTTACTTTTTCTGTAAGTTGTTCTACAGATTTATCTATCACTTTTTTCTCAGCTGCAAGCACACTTTGGTCTTTTTTTACGAAAAAACTGCAATGTTCATTTTCTACATTAAAACTCACAGCACCTGGTGCGAATTTTAGATTGTTAAATCTCTCATCTGGTCCTTCAATATCTTTGGTGACATCGCTAAATGAAGTGTACGACGAACGCTCCTGAATCGAAGTACTCAATTCACTCATGATAACTTCCCCTTGCTTTTGATACTGAACAACCCATAAACCGTAAAAATTTCTTTTTTTTCTTATGGTTCTTTCAGTATTACCCCTGAAAGCGTGCGTTGTTGATATTAATAAATCTAAGGTTAGCTTAGGTGTGATGATTAGAATAGTTTTCTAAACGAGCTTTAATTTATTGGATAAATAGCATTTATAAATGAAATAAAATTTATTAAGAAGTAAGCAATTGTTAATAAATGGCTATTGATATATGAAAATTTCAGAGAGTACCAATCTATCAATACTTCTGACACTTTCGGCTTTTAAGATTCAACGCCAAATAATCCGTAAAAGTGTAAGGAATCCACATTTTTAATTTAAAATAATCGAGACTTTAATTAGTTAATAAATGAGCCATAATGGTTGGAAATATAATTCGATGGTAATTAACCTACTTAATTACCATCGAAGGTTTTTAATATTTTTGCCAGAGCTTCTAACCCCTTTTCCATTTCATCATTTAACGGCAGTGCAAAGGTTATTCTAAAAAAGGCGTTGTACTCATTTCTGAACGTGAATATTTTCCCCGGTGCGATAGCCACTTTTTTATCCATCGCTTTGTACCATAAATTTTCACTAGAATGCCCTTCAGGAAGTTTTATCCATAAACAAGGCCCCCCTGAAACTTGAGATATTGACAGTTTTGACTCACTCGAAATATTCAATCGTTCAATACATTTCTGATGGTTAAGCCTCATCTCCTTTCGGATCTGATTTAAATGCTTTATGTACTTGCCACTTTCTAACAGTGAAATCAGCATACGTTGAAATAAAATATTCGCTGGCTCAGAGGTTACTTGCTTTGCCAGTGATATGGATTCACTGCAACCAATACAAACCATATATCCTAGGCTGAATGTCATGGATATAGTGTCAAAGTAATCGCCGATACTCACAATTTGAATATCGCTAAAGCCCTTATTTGTGGCCAATTCAGCAAGGCTCAGTGGTTTATTTCCAAAAAAGTGCAGCGGACTTCGGTCGTATTCAATGAGGATCACATTTCGCTTTTTGGCCCATGTCAGAAGCATTAGTTTTTCTTTATCAGAAAGTATTCTCCCTGTTGGATCATTAAAACTTGGGTTTACAAGAAAACATTTAAAAGGCGTTTGAAGAAATGTCTTGTCTAATAACTCAAGTTCCTCTTGATAATCCTGTTGCTGAGGGATCTCAATAACGTCTAGGTTTAAAGGGGCGAGGCCTGAGCGAAAGTAAAAACTCACTGGAGACTCAATAGCAATTCGCTCTCCTCTCAAATTTAAACCTGTAATCACTGTTTGAAGTGCTTGTATTCGACCAGATATAATCACAAGCTGCTCTGGCGTAATTTTACCAAAACGGTTAAACCAATATTTACACAGTGCGACTTTTAATTCAGGTAGCCCTGTCACTGGGTCTTCTTTATCCCTGACTCTTCTACACAAATATTATGGAAATTGAACTTATTATCGTTTCGTTGATCTGATCAGTAAATTACACTAGATAAGGCAACGCATCATGTCAATTTTCAACCAAGATCTATGGTCAAA
>NZ_JAFEUN010000035.1 GCF_016900895.1 Parashewanella hymeniacidonis | reverse complement strand
GCACTTGGTAAATTTAGTTTTCGGTAAGTTAGGAATAGACGTGAGTGATGAAAAAGTATCTCAGGTTTATAGTGAAGTCAGTGAGTACGGGACAATTGCTGCATAAAACTGTCTGCAGTATTGTGTCTTTATAATCAGATCTCTTTTTGAGCTTTAAGTTACTGAACATAATGAGCTTATATGTTTAGATGGGAATTTTGGAGGGGATGGGCACTAAACCCCTATCAACAAGGACTGAAGTTTGAGAAAGCTTCGCTTAATAGCAATTTTAATATCACTAGTTATCCTAAGCCCTCTTGCTATAGATATTTTCTTACCAGCTCTTCCAACTATGGTTACAGCTTTAGAAGTTTCGAATACGCATATGCAATGGACTATAAGCATTTTTATTTTTAGCTTAGGTATTGATCAGTTAATAATTGAACCAATTTCAGATCAGTATGGAAGACGGCCAGTTGTTTTATTCGGTATTTTACTTTATGGAATCAGTTGGGAGCAGTAGTG
Source organism: Parashewanella hymeniacidonis (assembly GCF_016900895.1). Classification (GTDB taxonomy): domain Bacteria; phylum Pseudomonadota; class Gammaproteobacteria; order Enterobacterales; family Shewanellaceae; genus Parashewanella; species Parashewanella hymeniacidonis. Next base: position 37,924 of record NZ_JAFEUN010000035.1, on the reverse strand, counting down.
CGTTATAGAACAATAAGACGGAACGCTCGCTCAATTGTCGATTCTCACCACCTTATGGGTAAAACTTATTATCTTATGGGTACAGTGACAGTAAAATTTATAATCTTATGGGTACAGTGACAAAAAAAAGCCCTGATTTAAAAATCAGGGCTTTTAAATAGGTAGCTCCCCAAGATACCGCTGCCGGTGTAAGCCCTTGAACCGTAGGTTCAAGGCGGGTAAAGCCATACTTCCTAAGGCTTCTCGGTACAAGCCGAGCATGCTCAATGTCAGTAAAACCTTCACCCTAAGGTTGTAAGCATCGGCACAGGGACATTACTAGCTGGCTAATACCCCAGGGAGCGTAACGCTGTTGTGTTAATCACAATTGCAATTAACTAAAGTTCTTTAAATTAGTACTTTGCTTGCCCTACACTGCGCTCTACAAGCGCTTGTTCTAACGTTGATTGTAACAAAAGAATGCGTTCATCCATTTGTGACATATACGCTTTGTTTTTCTGTTGTTCACTATAGAGCTCGTGACCAATATTTAATGCTGCCATTATCACAATTTCTTCACGACTCAGGCTTGATGTTCGACCTTTTAGTTCAGCTAATTGTGTTTCAAGCTTATCAGCAATATCTCTTAATGCTGCTTCTTGGTCTGGCGGACAAGCTATTGAGTAGGTCCGCCCCAATAATGTGATATCAATGGCTTTGTTACTCATGTCTATCCAACATCCTTTATGTTGAGCTTAAGTCGGACTATATAAGTCCCGTATAAAAAGTGCAACAGACTCTTCAAAATATCTAACCCAATTTAATTTAGTTGCTGCGTCTTTAACTATGTTAGCTAATTTTTCATCGTTGCGCCTCAATTTGTAATCAGCTTGATTCGCACAAGTTTTCTCACAATGTGCTATCTGTTAGTATTAGCAGCAATATTTCTTTATGGAACAAATCTATGGTTACTCCACCGTCTTTACTGACTGACAAGCTCATAGCAGCATTAAAAGCCGCTGAAATTTCTTTGCATCCGTCTGAAGTCCATGGCGCTGTTGTTGGTTTAATTTGTGGAGGTTTAGGAGAGAAAGCTAATCTTTGGTTACCAGCCTTAACCGATATCATTAGTGAGGGACGAGCATTTCCTGAGTCACTATTAACCATTGTGGCCGATCTTCATAAAGATGCACATGATCGTTTAGCTGAGTTTGAATTTGGCTTCACGCTGTTGCTTCCAGAAGAAGAAGAGTCTCTCACCTCTCGTGTTGAAGCCTTATCTTTATGGGTTCAAAGCTTCTTGACCTCAATAGCTATTGCTCAACCTAAGATCAATAAAAGCTCTGAAGACGTAAAAGAGGTCGTTAAAGATCTTTCTGAAATATCACAAATTGAGTTAGATATCTCTGAAGATGACGAGTCTGAAGACGCTTACATTGCACTTGTTGATTACGTTCAAGATGCTGTTGCCATTTGCTTCGCTGAATTTATGCGTGATGGTCAAGAAGATGATAGTGAAGACAAGCCGGAAGTGCTTCATTAATTTACGTTTCTATTTATGTAGTTGATTCAAATCATGTCATTATCTTGATGAATCAATCACACTACTTCGAAAAAATTGCTCGGAAGGTTCATGGTCGAAAACACATCAACACAAGGTTCAACTCATCACTTTGATGTCGTCATTGTTGGTGGGGCAATGGTTGGCTCAGTATTAGCGCTTGGCCTTGCACTTAAAGCTAAAAGACTGAATAAGCCGCTTAATATTGCACTTATTGAAGCCTATGAACCAACTGCTAAGCATCCAGGTTTTGATGCCAGAGCCATTGCTCTGTCGCATGGTACAATCGAAGCATTTAAAAATCTCAACATTTGGGATGATATCAAACACCTTGGCACCGATATCTCTCGTATTCATATCTCTGACCGTGGTCACTTCGGAATGACTCAACTAGATGCTCGAGATTTTAATCTTGATGCGATGGGTGCCGTTGTAGAATTAAGCCCTGTGGGTTTTAAGTTACATCAAAAATTACAAAGCTCAGATGTCACCATGTTTTGCCCTGCAAAAGTGACCGAAGTTACCGCTGAAATTGATAGTCAAACATTAACGCTTGATAACGGTGAAAAGCTCAATGCAAAATTAGTGGTTGCGGCTGACGGTGCTAATTCAATCATTAGACAAAGCCTGAATTTATCTCAAGAGTTCGTTGATTTTGAACAAACCGCAATAATTGCCAATATTGAACTTGAGCAGAAGCATCAACACAGAGCTTGGGAACGATTCACTGATACAGGCCCGTTAGCATTATTGCCCATGTCTGAGTTAAACGGACGTGATCGCTTATCCCTCGTCTGGGCATTAACACCTGATAAAGCTAAAAAATATCTGCAATTATCTGATGACGCTTTTATTGAAAAGCTACAACAAGCATTTGGTTATCGAGCGGGTAAATTAATTGCGTCGGGTAAGCGTTTTAGCTATCCCTTAATCATGACCTGCATGCCAAGACCGATTCATCATCGCACAATTTTTGTCGGTAATGCGGCCCAGACCTTACATCCAATTGCTGGGCAAGGTTTCAACTTAGGGCTCAGAGATATAATGACTGTTATCGATGTTGTTGAAAATGGACTCAAGTCCGAACAGGATTTAGGAAGCACTCAAATTACGCATACTTACCTAAAACAAAGGCAAGAAGATAGGGGTAACACCTTAAGCAGAGTTGAATTTTTGGTGAGGGGATTTTCTAATCATCACTGGCCTTTGGTTTGTGGTCGAAGTCTAGGTCTACGGTTACTCTCATACCTACCTTTTCTTAAAGCCCCTGTTGGTAAAAAAGCCATGGGTTACACCACTCAATCTCATTTTTAGCGAATAGCTATCTAATACGTAACGGATTAACAATGTTCAATACTCAAAATTTCGAAGTAGCAATTATTGGTGGTGGCATGGTTGGGCTTGCAACGGCCATTGGTCTTGCACAAGAAGGCATTAAAACCGTTGTGATTGATGCAAGTGAAACTCAAGCGGTTACTGGTGAAACTCGTTTACGTGTTAGTGCCGTCAACAAAGCCAGTACTAACTTACTTAAAAACCTCGGTGCGTGGGAACATATTAATGAGTCTCGAGCTGGTCACTACGATACCATGCACGTATGGACAAAAGACGGTTTAGGTTCAATCGACTTTAATGCGAAAGAGCAAAATGAGTCAATTCTTGGCAATATTATCGAAAATGACAATATCAGTCATGCGCTTGCAATACGTGCAAGCGAGTTAGCCGAATTAACACATATTCAAAATCAAAGAGTAGGCAATATTGCTTTCGGCGACAAAGAAACGTGGATATCGTTAAATTCAGGCGAAAACTTAACAGCTTCAGTGGTTATAGCTGCAGATGGCGCAAATTCTTGGGTACGTGAACAATGCAAAATTCCGCTGACATTTTGGGATTACGATCATCACGCTATCGTAGCGAACATTCGTACCGAAGTAGCACACAACAATTGTGCAAGACAGGTTTTCCTAGCCGATGGCCCTTTAGCCTTTTTGCCACTCAATGAACCTGACTTGTGCTCAATTGTTTGGTCAGTTCCACCAGAAAAAGCAAAAGCATTACAATCTATGGAAACTGAAGCGTTTAACAAAGCGCTCACTGCTGCATTTGATGGCAAGCTTGGGCTATGCGAACTCGAAAGTGCAAATCCAGCCTTCCCATTAAGAATGCGTTATGCACGACAGTTTGCTCAGCACCGACTTATTTTAGCTGGAGATGCTGCTCACACAATTCACCCTTTGGCAGGCCAAGGTGTGAATCTAGGCTTTTTGGATGCAGCAAGCATCATTGAAACTCTGAGTGAATTAAAACAAGATAATCAGGATTTAGGGGAGTATCGAAATCTTCGCCCTCTAGAGCGCTGGCGTAAAGCTGAGGCCGCAGAAATGATTGCCTCAATGGAAGGATTGAAACGTTTATTTGAAGGCAGCAACCCAATTAAAAAAGCGATACGAGATTTAGGGCTAAACCTCGTAAACCATATATCGCCATTAAAAAGCATTTTTGCCAAACATGCATTAGGGCAAAAGCTAAAGACCCCTAAGCTATGTAAGTAGCTTAGGGGTCTTTAATATTTACAAAGCCTGCCTCAACTGTGCAGGTATGCAATCCCCAAGCAGAGTCAACATCCTCTCATTTCTTTCTTGAATAGCTCTTGTTTGTAATTGTAACCTTGTCCACATATAAGCATCTGCTTCAGGCTTGAACTTAGTCCTCATAATCTCATCTAACGGTAAGCTAGGTAAGGTTCGTTTAAACTGAGTTTTATCACTTATTTCTTCTGCACTACCTTTACGAATAGTATCTATTGTCTCACAGAAAGGTTTAAGTGCTTGCAAATTTGCTAAACGTTCTTTATTTTTAGCCACTCGTGAATCTAGTAGCTCCTTTTCACTTTTATCTACTTGGCTACTGTGTTTCATTTTCTCTTGCCTTTCACTCAACTTCTTTAGCTCACTAGAGCAACTTTCTTTAATTCGCTTCACATAATCATTTAAAGAAATAGGAGACTCAGATCTCGAAGTTTTGATTAATCTATTTTTAAGGGTTAAGCCAAAGGTAGTTACTAAATAAGTAAGCATTCTTTGATCCGCCCTATCTAATGCAAATTTAACTGCATCATTGAGTGTTCCCTCTCCGAGCATTTCTGCTTTTCTAGGAACAATATTTAGAATTGTTTTTAAATTCTCAAACTGTCCAGCCATAACCAATGACTGCACTACACACATCCCATTTGCTTTAGCGTGATCGACTACTAAATTTGGGTTAACAGGATAAGTATCAAGGAGTAACTTGAATAAAGGCCTGTGACCTCCCATTCCAGCAAGAGAAATTAAATTTGCAGCTTTTACATCATTAAAATGTTTACCTTTGAAGTCTGTTACTTCTTCTAAGTGATGGAATACTCCTTGAGCGTTACAGAAACAGCTCATTTCGATTGGAGTCAGCCCACAAGGGAGAGATTTGTCAAGATCAATATCTGCTTGGATCAAACGCTTAACAGCATTGCAGTTTCCTTCAGTTATAGCTCTTTCTAGAAGAACACCTTTAATAGCTTCACTTTGATTCCTTAAAATATCTAGAGGTATACCTTCGAAGTTATCAACATCACACTCTTCAAACACCCTACGATCTAATGATGACTTTTCTTGCAATCTTGTGAATATTGCCGCAACAACATCAAGCTCTCTCGGATTAAGCAATAACCCTTTTATCACAGTTAAGTTCTCTTGTTTCTCAGCTTTATTAATAAACTCAATTAAAGTCTTAACATTGCCAGCATTTTGACTTAGGTAATGACACAGCAAGTCATAGAATATTTGCCCTAAATCTTTTATCGTTTTCTGGTCTCGTCTTCCGTCAAATCGACCAATTACTGTACTCGCGGTAAATAAGTCTGCTACGTTCAAACTATGCTCCATTGCTAATTGGCATAAGTCTGCTCGATGTGTTTGGGTTAAAGAGTGCCAGCATGGATCAAAGTGAGCAGGTAACAATGTCGTTCCTCTTTCACTGCCTTCATGCCTTGCGAACAACTGATCACCACATTGCTTAATAGGTGTATCTGATTTGGAAAAAGGTTTATAACTATTAACAAAGCACAAATGAAGTGGAAGAGGTCCTGAGGCTTCACCATGACAATGCCACATTGGATTTGCTCCAGCTTCAATTAACATTTCTAGCAATGCAAAGTCTTTAAGGTCAACAGCATAAAATAATAACTCATTGCGGTTCCATTGAGACAGCTCTTGTAACTTTTCAACTTCACGCGGAATAGGATGCGGAATCCATACTCCAATGTCTGAAGGTGCTGCAACCGCTCCTGAGAATTTTTTTAATGTTCCAACAACACCTTTTGGTAACCCCTCTTCGACAGCCTCAAGAGTCTGTTTATAAGCTGTACGCCATGTAACATCGCCTTTTGACAAAGCAACACATGCTAATTTTTCTTTTGCCAAAACACTTGGAGAAGGCGTATCACTGCTATTGCTGACATTATAAAATTTAAAAAGATGTTCTTTTGAAAAACGATCGTTCAATAACCTAACAACTTCAGCCTGACCAAACTGCGCTGCAGTATGATAAGCTGTCATGCCTTTCTTATTTGTTGCTACGTGATTAATGTTTACTTGACCTAACAGTATTATTAGAACACCTATATGCCCTTTCTGTGCAGCCAAATGTAGGGGAGTATTTTGCTCATCAGACGTTAAACCTATAGAAGATATAGCGTTTGGATTTACCGCTTGGCTTTTTAATAACTCATTCAATAAATCAGCGTGACCATAAAATGAGAATACAGATAAGATAGTTTCTGGACAGTTTTGAGGTTCAGATAGATCAACTTTAGATCTAAGAGTATTCACAACTTGGGGGTCACCAATTCGACAAGCTATATGGTAGAATGTGTAGCCCGTTCCTGGTGCAAAAGTATTAACGTCTGTATCAGCGTTTATCAAAGATTTCAGTAAATTGACATTACTACTCACGACGGAAAAATGAACAAGTTTCGATTTAAAATCAGCACTAAAGCCGTTCAAGTCTTCTTGACCTATAGTTGCAATTAGTTCTTTAGGTACTTTACCTAATAAATCATTAAGATCTAACTTCGAACTTCTTCTGCAATTAAAAGTTTGAAATTTTTGAAGCCAAGTCATTAACTCTGCTTTAGTACGTATTGAAGACACGACAAGTTCAATATTTTGTATGCTTCCATGAGTTTCTATGAACTCACGCAACGATTCTTTCACTTTTAATTTCTGTTCTTGGATCTGACGTAACATACTCGACTTTACAGCTCTCTGATCCGGAGAAAGTTTCTTATCACTTCCAAACTCATTTAAAACTCTCCTTTCAAATTCCAGAAGGTTGTTCCAAGAGCCCTCTTCTGATATAGCAGCTGAAATCAAATTTCTTTCCCAATCCCATTGGCAAAGACCTTTTAACCCAATTTTTGAAAGGTGACTTAGATTGACAGGCTTTGAATCAATGTCCTGACTTGTAGATATATGTTGCTCTGCTCGATAAGTTAAATGAGCACGAGTTAAAATGGACTGACTGCTTACTCTTCCCCATTGCACTAAAGCTTTACCCCTTCCTTGATAATGCTCTTCACAACTCAAGACCTTAGCACCATACTCAGAATATAAACCTTCAACTGCTTTTTGTTCAAAATTGGTAAAATCAACAGGCTCTTCTTCTGAATAATTCATAGCGCATACTTTCATTGCGTATTCATAAGCCCTAACTGCGTCTTTTAAAACTTTGCATTTTACTTCAAGCTCTGTTGCTTCTTTCTTAAGTTCCTCTTTTTCTGTATCTACACCTCCTGAAGTTGCAGTTGCTTCTGATGCCGGTTGAGCACTAGGTTCAGCATTAGCAGCTTGATCTTGTACAGGCTCTTTAGGTTCTATTTTCTCTTTAATTGTTACTAAAGACTGTTCGAGCCTCTGTATCTCATCTTTAACGTCTTTAATCGTTTTACCTTGAAGATGCTCAACACTTAACTTATTAATGCGTTCATTTAACTCTACTCCCATAACAGGAACTAAATGAGCAGGAGCTATTGCTAATTCAAGATCGGTGTAAAACTCTGCTAATAACTCTTTATTAAGACCTTCTATATCTTCATATTTATTAACTGGTCTTAGACCAATACATGTTTGAGCTTGCTTTTCTAGTTTTTTACTTAAATTATCTATCTCAGCCGCTGATTGTGGGTGTCTTTGTACAAATGCTGCGACAGTTCTTTTTATTTCTCTTTTTTGAGCAGCCTCTTTCAATTGAGAGAGTGTCTCGTGCTCTGGTGTAGCCTCCAAAGATTTAGCAGCTCTACATATACAAATACTATTAAATACCGCTGAGTGCGCTAAAGCAGGATGAAGAATTGCAAGTTGACGCAATGCTTTTAATTTCACACTTGGTTCAATCTTTGGATCTTTAAGAAGAGTAGTTAGCTCTCCTAACAGTTCAAATGGACTACCATATGGAAATCTTGACTGGCTGGATTTACTACCAACTTCATATAAGTAATCACCAAAGAGTTTTCTTTCAGATACGCTTGTATCTTGGCTTGATGTATCTTTGCTAGATTCGCTATGATAACTCGACACCAAAGTGAGGCTTTCATCTTCTTGTTTTTCTAAAGCTTCTACAATTCGATCGTGCTCTTCGTGAGACAGTATGTTCTCCTCAACGTCATTGACTGTCACAGTCGCAATTAAGCACTCTTGAAGTGCCTCTTTTGCAGCGTCAACTAATTCGTTAACCTCTTTAACTGAATCATCGAGACTTTCAAAATCATCTAGTCCTACAGAGCAGACCTGTTGAGAAGAAATTAGGACATGTTTACTGAGTCGTTTTGTACTGCCCATTGCGCTAGTTGCCACGCTAATACTATCAGCACTATCAGGAGTTAAGCTTCCTTTAACGAATGAAGATTTCATTCTAGAATGATCATGTGAAGGAGCTTGGCTATAACCCAGCGAACTCCTATTTCTATTTCCAGTATTCAACGGCTCTGAATCAAAGTCGTCAGTTGGAGCTTGATATTGACTTCGAGGCGTTAATTGAGGTGATTGACTTGAAACCTTTCCAGAACTCATAAGTATACCAACCCGTTCATTTACAAAAATTTACTAAATTATATGGTTTAGCTTACAAAATAAGCATCTTAATTATTGTTAATCTAACAATTAAGAACACTGAGTTATAAATCAGAGCTGGTGCTTCTAAAGCGGCATGGTAGGTGTAAAAATAGGAAAAAAATGATTCAACCAAAATGAAATTTACTTAACACCGTAGCTTAAAGGAGAGTTAATAACTGTTAATAATACAATATAAATACTTTTAAAGCGCAGTAGACAAGGGAGGTAAATGAACATTCTTTAAGGCCTTACCTCCTTTAAACCCAAATCATCATTTCAAAGTAAAATAATATAGTTACTGACGTGCCTTAACATTCAGTATCCGCCTGTATTATTGATAAAAATAGAGCCAACGTTAACAACAAAGGACGTTTCTATTTTACGATTTTGATTTATTTAAAGCGTCGAGTGTGATCTCGTGACAATTACTAGTATCCAAAGCTGCCATTTCATCGTTTAGGGCATTAAAACTCTTTGTATTTCATTAATGCTTTAGAGATTTATTCTTTAATTTACTTACGTAAATAGTGGTTAATTCTACAAATTGAACAAAACTTTTGTATACAATTTGTGTCTTCGAGGTATAATTCTGCAACTTTTTGTCTTACTCATTTCTAGGAATTGGGTTAAGACTCCCTACAAAAATAACCCTCAAAGGGATAACGATGGCAAATAAAACAGTACTTTTTGATAAGCATCTTGAATCAAACGCTAAAATGGTTGATTTTTACGGCTGGGATATGCCGCTTAATTATGGTTCTCAAATTGAAGAACATCATGCTGTAAGACAAGATGCTGGTATGTTTGATGTTTCACATATGACTGTTGTAGACATTACGGGAACTGGAGCTAAATCATTCCTGAGAATCTTACTTGCCAACGATATTGCAAAATTAACTGTAACGGGTAAAGCACTCTACGGCGGTATGTTAAATCATGACGCTGGTGTAATTGACGATTTAATAACTTACTACCTAACAGAGACGCACTACCGTCTTGTGGTTAACTCAGCTACTCGTGAAAAAGATTTAGCTTGGATTAACGAACAAGCGAAAGCTTTCGACGTTGAAATTACCGAGCAGCCTGAACTTGCAATGATTGCGGTTCAAGGACCAAACGCAAAGGCAAAAACAGCAAAAGTATTGAGTGACACCCAGAATGCAGCTGTTGAAGGTATGAAGCCTTTCTTTGGCGTTCAAGCTGATTCATTGTTCATTGCAACCACGGGTTACACAGGTGAGTCTGGCTATGAAATCACCGTACCTCAAGCGGAAGCAGAAACGTTGTGGCAGGCGTTACTGAATACAGGCGTTCGCCCTTGTGGTTTAGGTGCACGTGACACCCTTCGTTTGGAAGCTGGCATGAACTTATATGGTCAAGATATGGACGAAACGGTTAACCCAATTGCTGCAAACATGGGGTGGACTATTGCATGGGAACCAGAAGATCGTAATTTCATTGGTCGTGAGGCACTCACTAATATTAAAGCAAATGGTACTGAAAAGATGATTGGCCTAGTGATGGAGCAAAAAGGTGTACTTCGTCACGGCATGAATGTTTTCTTCACTGACAGCGAAGGTACAGAGCACCAAGGTATTATTACTAGTGGTACCTTTTCTCCTACATTAGGTTATAGCATCGCTATGGCACGTGTACCAAAAGGCATCGCTGAAGTCGCTGAAGTTGAAATGCGTAAAAAGCGCGTTGAAGTAAAAGTTGTCAAGCCTTGTTTCGTTCGTAATGGCAAACAAGCATTTTAAAAGATTATAAATAAATATAACTAAGAATATTGTAGAATATGTGCGCCTCAATTTATCAACACAACCTGAGGCGTTACACTCAACAAGGAATCATAAAAAATGAGCACTTTACCTACTGAATTAAAATACGCAAAATCTCATGAGTGGGCACGCAAAGAAGCGGATGGAAGCTACACTGTTGGTATTTCTGAGCACGCACAAGAGCTTTTAGGCGACATGGTGTTTGTTGAACTTCCTGAAGTTGGTGATGCTGTTTCTCAAGGCGAAGATTGTGCAGTAGCTGAATCAGTAAAAGCAGCGTCTGACATTTACGCACCAGTTTCTGGCGAAGTAATAGCAATCAATGAAGAACTAGAAGATTCTCCTGAATTGGTAAACGAATCTGCATTTGGCGAAGGCTGGTTATTCCGCGTTAAGCCTTCTGACGAAGCTGAACTAGCTAACTTACTTGATGCTGACAGTTACCAAGCTGTCATCGACGAAGAGTAAAAATCGTTTTTGTAAATAAAGCCCCATTTTTGGGGCTTTATTCGTAATAATTACCCTAATAAAAAATAGAGTTCTCCATGACCAAGCAAACTCTTACCCAACTTGAGCAACACGAGCTATTTTTAACTCGTCACATCGGGCCTGACGCACAACAGCAACAAGGTATGTTGAACTATGTTGGCGCTGAATCGTTAGATGATTTAATGAATCAAATCGTCCCTGAGTCTATCCGTATTAACCGTGATCTTAATATTGGTCGTGCGAACGGAGAAGCTGAAGGTTTAGATTACATCCGCAATGTAGCAAACAAAAACCAAGTTTTTAAAAGCTATATAGGCATGGGCTACTATCCAACGATTGTACCTAATGTCGTTTTACGTAACGTATTAGAAAATCCTGGTTGGTATACGGCTTACACACCATACCAGCCAGAGATTGCTCAAGGCCGTCTTGAAGCGATTCTAAACTTCCAGCAAGTATCAATGGACTTAACAGGTCTTGATTTAGCTTCTGCCTCACTGCTCGATGAGGCTACAGCAGCAGCTGAAGCGATGGCATTAGCTAAACGTGTTTCCAAAGCTAAAAAAGCGAACATCTTTTTCGTTGCTGATGACCTATTCCCACAAACATTAGACGTGGTGAAAACACGTGCTGAGTGTTTCGGATTTGACGTCATCGTTGGTCCGGCAGCTGATGCTGTGAATCATGAACTGTTTGGTGCGCTATTCCAATACACCAACAAAGAAGGTCAGATACACGACTACACTGAACTGTTTGCTGAACTAAAACAGAAAAAAGCCGTTATCTCTGTTGCCGCTGACATCATGTCATTGGTACTACTGAAGTCGCCAGGTTCTATGGGCGCTGACGTCGTATTTGGTAGCGCACAACGCTTCGGTGTACCAATGGGCTACGGTGGCCCTCACGCTGCATTCTTTGTAACTCGTGATGCTTACAAACGCTCTATGCCTGGTCGTATCATTGGTCTATCACAAGATACTCGTGGTAACCGTGCGTTACGTATGGCAATGCAAACGCGTGAGCAGCATATCCGTCGCGAAAAAGCCAACTCGAACATTTGTACTGCACAAGTGTTACTCGCAAACATGGCTTCTTTCTATGCCGTTTTTCACGGCCCACAAGGATTGAAGACCATTGCAAGCCGTATCAATCGTTTCACTGATATTTTGGCACTTGGTCTTTCTTCGAAAGGCGTTGCTGCTCAAAACAGTGCATGGTTTGACACGCTAACTTTTGAAAGCAATGAGCTAGCATTCATCAAAACACGTGCATTGAACTCTGAAATCAACTTACGTATTGATAGTGACGCTCGTTTTGGTGTGAGTTTAGATGAAACCACCACACGTGAAGATATTACTCAGCTGTTTGATGTCATTCTTGGTGAAGATCACGGTCTTGATGTTGCCGCATTAGACGAACAAGTCATGAATGCTAAGGAAGCTTCAATTCCACCTAGCTTGCAACGTGACGATGCCATTTTAACGCACCCAACATTTAACCGTTACCAAAGCGAAACGGAAATGATGCGTTATATCAAGCGCCTTGAAAACAAAGATTTAGCATTGAACCACTCAATGATATCTCTTGGTTCATGCACAATGAAGCTGAATGCTGTTGCAGAAATGCTACCAATAAGCTGGCCAGAATTTGCTAACATGCACCCATTCTGCCCACTTGAGCAAGCACAAGGTTATACGCAATTAATTGGTGAGCTTTCTGACTGGTTGGTAGAAATCACAGGTTATGACGCCGTTTGTATGCAGCCGAACTCAGGTGCTCAAGGTGAATATGCTGGCTTGCTAGCGATTCAGAAATACCATGAGTCTCGCGGTGAAGCGCATCGAAATGTGTGCCTGATCCCACAGTCAGCTCACGGTACAAACCCTGCATCAGCTCAACTTGCTGGTATGAAAGTCGTAGTAACGGCATGTGACAATGAAGGTAACATCGACCTTGATGACTTACGTGCAAAAGCTAAAGAAGTTGCAGAAAATCTTTCTTGCATCATGATCACTTACCCATCAACACATGGCGTGTATGAAGAAGCGGTTCGTGAAATTTGCGACATCATCCACCAGCATGGCGGCCAAGTTTATCTTGATGGCGCAAACATGAATGCGCAAGTGGGCATTACTTCACCGGGCTTTATTGGTGCTGACGTATCTCATTTGAACTTGCATAAGACTTTTGCAATTCCACATGGTGGCGGTGGCCCAGGTATGGGACCAATCGGCATTAAATCTCACCTTGCTCCATTTGTTGCTGGCCACAAGTTAATCAAACCAGGTTCGGAGAGTGATAATAATGGTGCTGTTTCTGCTGCGCCATTCGGTAGTGCAGGTATTTTGCCAATTTCTTACATGTACATTCGGCTATTGGGCAGTAAAGGCCTTAAGGCATCTACGCAAACAGCTATCCTGAATGCGAACTATGTGACTAAGAAGCTATCTGAGCATTATCCAGTGTTATTTACTGGTCGTAACGATCGTGTTGCTCATGAGTGTATTTTAGATTTACGTCCGCTGAAAGAAGCATCTGGCGTAACTGAAATGGATATTGCTAAACGTCTTAATGACTATGGTTTCCACGCACCAACGATGAGTTTCCCTGTTGCTGGCACTTTGATGATCGAGCCTACAGAATCAGAGTCTCAGGTTGAGTTAGATCGTTTCATTGAAGCGATGATCAATATCCGTCAAGAAATCACTCAAGTTGAAGCAGGTGAATGGCCGGTTGATAATAACCCGTTAAGCAATGCTCCTCATACTTTGGCTGATATCATTGATCCAGAATTTGATGCACGTCCATATAATCGTGAACTTGCTGCTTTCCCTACTTCTGCGGTTAAAGCGAATAAGTTCTGGCCAACGGTAAACCGTATTGATGATGTTTTTGGCGACAGAAATTTATTCTGTGCATGTGTGCCAATTGAAGATTATCAATAAGCAACGACTCAGTTGAATATATGCAATTAAGTTGGTTAACGATTTAATTTAGTTGATTATCTTAATTAAGTTAGCCAATAAAAAAGCTGTAAAAATAAAAGCAGATCTACAAAGATCTGCTTTTATTTATCAAATCTCTCTGAGAGAAATATAAATCTTATGTTGTTGTCTCCTGAGTTCGAAAAGTTATCTTTTAGAAAGCTTCGGTCAAGATATTTTCGCAAAATCTAATATTATCAACTCATGAATAACTTACAGTTCAGTATATGTATCCCTAAGCCATTTTAGATACCGCTCAGGTTTAGCAGCTTAAAAACATAATTGCTTAAGTGATATTACACAGATAATCATAGACTTACATTAAGTGATTATAAGGTTGTTCAAATATTACAGACTACTTCTGCTAACTCGGAAATGCCTCAAATCTTTACAAATCTATAAACTCTAATTTAGAAAGTTACCGTCACACTCGCGAAGGCGGGTGTCCAGCGCCTTGCCCCATGGATGTGAAGCATCACTTTTAACGTTCAAACAGCAAAACTTCTGCGAAGTTTACAAAGTCGTGGAGTTGCACTCCACACCGCCAAAAGGGGAAGCCTCCAGCTGTTTCCCCTTTTGAATCCCCAGAGCCGCCCAAACGAAGCCTAAGCATTTCAGATATGATTGAATAAATGACTAACAGCTCTGATGGTACATCCATGTACCCCAGAGCTTGGCTCGACGTCCTGTCTCGCCCACGTCATTTTATATTCAATAATATCTTCAACAGCTTCGACGGGAAAAGTTGTAGCCCGCTAGGTCATTTGAATTTTTCTGGCAAGGTTTTGCCCCAAAATCATTTAGAGTAATAAATGTATAAATTCACCGCAAACCACAATTTAAGTTAGATTTACTAATGCGAATATCGTTCTTTTAGTGAGCTGAGTGACATCCGCTCAATGTTAATGTGCCTAATTTATCGCAACACTACACTCAATGACAACCATACAGAATATATGAGGTTGTCATGATTGATGTGAAAAAAGGAAAACCAACGGGGGTTAAAAAGCTATTCAAACTTGAAGAAATTTGGCGTATCCGTTCAGGTTTAGAGCTTGAAAATAATGTAATGCACTTAGCATTGTTTAATCTTGCCATTGATTGCAAGCTCAGTAAGCGTGTGCCGAAGTACATCTAGCTTTTATTAAGGTCTACATTCCAAGGCAACAGTGGTTCAAGATCTTGTGGTGATTTTGCCAATTGCTCTAAGCAGTGGTTGATGTAATCAAATGGCACAAGTCCATTAGCTTTTGCCGTTTCTATTATGCTGTAAAGCATTGCGCTGGTTTCAGCACCATTATGATTAACATTAAACAGCCAGTTTTTGCGGCCAATGACGAAGGGTTTTACTGCTCGCTCTGCCAAGCTTGCCCTTCTTTGATACTTGCAGTGCTGACTTATCTAGCCAGGCTTTAAACTCTGCCAGTATTGGCTTAGCTTTCAGCTGCCTTAGTTGCTGCTTTTCATTTGCTGGCAACGCAGCTATCGATTTTTCTATTCCATACAGTTTTTGGATGTAGCTCAAGGCAATATTCACTTTTCCAGATTTAGCTTTACCTTGTGCAGTTTGCGCATCAACAAATTTTCTTCTCGCATGCGCCCAACAGCCAACATGCTTAGCATTAACTTGTTGGTAAGCTGAATAACCATCTGTTTGCAGATAGCCAGTAAAGCTTTGTAAATAGCGACTGGCACAGCTGCCTGAGCGACTACCATTTTGATAATCAAACAGCACGATGTTTCTTAATAATGGGTCGCCATCATTTTTTGATTCAACAGGCGTATCTATACCTGAGCAGTACACCCAAATATACGATTTATAACGGTCATCATTGATGACTTTTAATGTGGTTTCATCCGCTTGTAACACGGGTTGCGATAATAATATTTCATGCAGCCGTTTATACAGCGGTTTGAACAAAGCACCGCATTTCATCAACCAGTCCGACATAGTTCGACGACTGATTTCGATACCATGTTGTTTGAACATGGTTTCTTGTCGATACAGTGGCAGTGCATATTGATATTTACTAGTGATGATTTGGCTGAGTAAACTTGGGGTCGCATACCCTTTAGGGATTGGGCTGCTTGGTACTGGCGCTTGCTTTATATTGCTTTGCGTGCCTTGTTTTTCGCAGTGCTGGCAGCTGTACTTCAAACGGACATGTTCAATAACTCTGACGATTGCTGGGATAAACTCAAGCTTTTCGCTGATATCTTGCCCCATTTGCGTCAGTTGATAACCACAGCACTCACACTGCTTTTCATCTTCATCGATATCATGAATTTTTTGCTTACGAGGCAAGTCTTTCGGCAGCGGCTGACGCTTAGGTTGTCTTTTTTTACCAGAGTTTGTTGATGGATCAGTTTCACTGTCATCTGAGTTATCTTCATCTGGTTTATCAGCTAATGCTTCTGCCTCATTGAACAACTCGCCTTGATCAGGGTGAGTTTCACTGCTGCGTCCAAACTGCTTTTTCTGAGCCAGTCGAAATTGCTCTAACAGACATTGGTAAGATTCGAGCAGCTTGGCAATTTTACCGTCTTTAGCTTCAAGTTCAGTATCTTTAGCTTCAAGCAACGCCTGTTGCTCCAGCAATAATTGCTGAAGTAAAGCGATGTCAGTAGGTAACGTTTGAACTCGTGTTTTCATGTCACCATTTTATCAAATACGTCGATAAAATAGGCGCTATCACTGATCTGATTTATGGAATTATCATTCACTCAGGCGATCAATCAACTGTAACATTCAATATGAACAGCTTGGTGTCCAAGCACATCAAAGCCAGACAGTAACCATTGCAGTTGTTGCTCTGACAACACCAGTTGCTCAGACTCGATTTTTTGCGGCCATTTAAACTTGTCTCGCTCAAGGCGTTTGTACCAAAGTGCAAACCCTGTGTTATCCCAGTACAAAATTTTGAGCTTGTCTCGGCCCTTATTGCAAAACACAAATACACTGCCATCGGTGGAAGGAAGTTCCATTTGTTGCTCAACGATGATGCTCAGACCGTTTATCGACTTACGAAAGTCTATGAAATCACGGTGGAGGTACACTTTGGGCGGCGCTTGAAACATGATCATGATTGCAACCCTCGAATGACAGCGATGATGATTTTAGGTGAGATAGAAGCAGGAAAAATGACATCACCAACCTTGGTTTCGAGTTTGATAACTGACGATTGAACTACAATGGGTTTAGCAGGTTCAGCAGTCACAACGGCTTGAGCAAAACTAGACGACTGCTTGAGCTTTGCTTTGTGAGTATAAAAACAACTGATGGCCAATTTGTGTTTACGGCAAAAAGCCGTGACGGTTAATTCACTTTCGCCTTGCTGCTTTATCAGCGCTTGCCATTGCTCTGGTGTTCTTCGATTTGTCATGCCACATCTCAATGATTGAAAAGTGGCAAAGATTTTAAGGGGATGCTTTTACTCTGAGAAGACGCAGTTTACCGCACGCTTACGTCTGTCTGACATCAGTTGGTTTATGCGAGCGTTAAATGAGCCTATTGCTCGTATGGCTAACAAAGAAGATAGTTGTAAAGGTCGATTTTGGGAAGGTCGCTTTAAGTCTCAAGCCTTATTAGACGATGCCGCGTTATTGGCTTGTATGGCTTATGTGGATTAAAACTCCGTTCGAGTAAACATGGCCACCACACCAGAGCAGTCGGATTTCATCAGCATTCAACGCCCTATTAAAGCTGCATTGAGGGGTGAGCAGCCTAAAGAGTTGGATAATGAGCGGCTCAATCTGACGACCGAAAATTGGCTTCGGCTGTGCAACGAGTTTGGCAAACTGTTCAAGGGTGCTGCTGGAAATCTTCAATATCTAACCTCTTACTGCGAATCAATGGAGCGTTCTCGACGGCAAGGTGCGGCCAATGCACAGCGCTGGTTCGGGGATAAGGCAACTTGGTGTTTGCCTTAGATATTCTAATGCAAACAATTATCTAACTTTTGTGTTTTGAAACTCATTTATGTCCAGAAATGAGCTTCAAACTTTAATATCCAGCAACAGTACTTACTGGCGAAGAGAGTGCCAAGCAGATTTACTTGCAAGCACTAGCTCTCAACACCAATCAATTTCAAGGTAATTAGTTTAGCTAAACAACTTAATTACACACCCTCATCAATTACTGTAATTAAGTTTGTTGCAAACGATTAAAGCGAACCAGTTTGGTTCGCTTTTTTATTTTGATAACACTGTGATCCTACGTCAATGCCATAACCACATAAAAAACAAACACTGCATTGAATATCGCTTCGAAAGGAATACTGTGCATCGCCCCCTCTTCGTCGCGTTCCCCCATTTCTGATGAAGCAAAACGATTAATATCAGGATGCTTTCTTTCTAGTTCTTCTCTTATTCAAACCAAGGTTTTCTCTTAATTGCTTGGGTGTCACTGAAACATCGGTCATTTTTTGAAGCGCTAACTTTTCAACTAAGGTTAAAGCCAAATTCCTTGCGTCATTCAACGGTAAACTATCTTCTTTCAGAGCTTCAGCTAAGAACTCAACAGTTTCGAGTGCCGTCGGTAAAACGTTTCGCTTTTCTTCTCTCTTTCTTGACGAAAGCCAGTGAACCCTTACACCTACTGCTTGCTCTAATAATAATAACTGCTCTTGGGACAGCGAATAATCAAGCTCAAGATCCAACTTATTGATGTCAGCTAACACTTTAATGGCAACTGAGATTGAATGATTTTTGATTGTCGCAACATTATAAGCAAAAGCGCCTTGCCTTCCATTTCGAGCTATCTCATCCCCTTCTCTAGGAATACCGACTGCATATAAGTCTTTGGTAATTTGGTTATCGTTATTGATGAACTCACCAAACTCCGACACTTCAATTCCGCGATTTGTTTGCTTATGTGGGGTTGCATATCCTTGAACGTCAATGAGATTACGCCAAAGCGGTTGCTCGATATGTTGATAATTGATTTCACGATTTAAGTTTGAAATTACAGCGCCAAAACAAACCGTCTGTTGTTTATTTAGGCTTTTATTTAAATAGGTGATTTCAATATTTTCGTTGCCTTTAGGTTTTGTTGTAAGGATTTCAGCTTCTATTAATTCAATATTGTGTTTTTCAAGTGGCTCTACAAAATTGGTCGCCAACGGCATAGCAGCAACTCTCATCGTTGCAATCACTGAATTATATTTATTCAATAAATACTCTGTGTCCTTTGCGGGTACTTTATTCACTAGTTCTGCAAAATAGGCTTCCCAAGCTTTAGTGATTCTTTCAGGAATAATGCTTACTTGAATATTAGGCGCTTGTTGTCTTATCGTATTGTTTAGGTACTGCCACTCTTTAATGATGTCTTTAACGAGTTGTTCTCTTCCTTGATATGGTTCATCAATAAAGGGAGGTTTCCTAACGTCAATGACTTGATGAAGATGATTTTCAGGGTATTTAAGTGGCGTTAACCCTGTTCGAGAGAACAGCGTGATTTTGCCTTTGTGCCCCAAGTCTTCTCGTAATGAAATTATTGAATCATACGCAGATAAGCTTGAGCCAATGATGGCTACCTCAGCATTTTGAGGAATTTGCTTAATTGCATCAAACCCTTCTGGCATGTACTGTCGACGAATAAATCTAGGGTGACCTTCGATTTCTTTCGTGAAAGGAAAGTGTGATAACAAATTACCTGTACCCACGATCGCCCGCTTCGTAAACACTTTATTTGGCGTATTCCCATCAAGCTGGCTGGAATTCAGCTCGACTTCAAAGTGCTCTTCTTTTCTCTCTATTTTAGTCACTTCTGCACTGTACATCGATACACTACAGCCACTTATCGATTCAGATAACGCATGCTGGAAGCGATCTTTTATATAATCAGCATATATTCTTCTGGGTGCTGGACCACTGACATGAAAAATCATATTTTTCCATTTCTGTGGCCAATGACTTCTATCGGCTTCTTTGTTCGTCCAAATAAGGAAGTCTTCAACGTCTTCTCTAAAGATTGACATTCTTCCTGCTTGAATATTAAAGATGTGAGTCCAGCTGTTACCTTTAGCGGCATAGGCTAACCCACCGTATCGAAGTGATAGGTCTTTTTCTACGATTGCAATTGATAGAGGTTTGTTAGTGAATTGCAGTAATCGGATTGCCGTTGCCATTGAAGCGACACCTGCACCAACAAAAAGTACATCAAACTGTGGTATTGTCATCCTGACTTACACCCATAAATCCTTTTATGGGTTTAGTATAGCTAACTGATTGTTAAAATAAAAATTCTATTCTAGAAACTGACCAAGCAATTCATTTACAAACATTTGCCCCTTTGGCGTTAACGTCCAATGATCTTGATCTTCAACTATGAGTGCTTTTGATATTCCTTTTTTCATCCCCTCTGCTAAGACGGTATGAGATAACCCTGTTCGCTCTTCAAATTCAATCTTAGGGATCGGTGAGATTAATCTAAATCGATTCATTAAGTACTCTACGGCGAGCTCATCAGGTTCAATTTCAGTGGTATCTGAAGTGAAGTTTTCAGCCGCTAAATAACCTTTAGGATGCTTAATTTTTACTGTGCGCAGCAATCTATTTTCAGCTGTCATGGTAATTTTTCCATGAGCACCACAGCCAATACCTAAGTAATCACCAAACTGCCAATAATTCAAATTATGTCTACATTGAAAACCCGGTTGCGCATAAGCTGAAATTTCATATTGCTCATAACCTAACTCAGCGAGCTTCTTCTGCCCTTGCTCGTATATTTTCCACAATGCGTCATCATTAGGTAACTGTGGTGGTTTCGAATGAAATAACGTATTTTGCTCGATAGTGAGCTGATACCAAGATAAATGTGGAGGACGTAAGCTTGCAGCTTTCTCGATATCGAACATCGCTTCATCAAAACTTTGATTGGGCAAGCCGTGCATCAAATCTAAGTTAAAGCTGTGGTAATCAGCCTCACGAGCATTTCTAGCAGCAAATTCTGCTTCATCATCATTATGGATTCGGCCAAGCAAGTTTAATTTTTGCTTTGAGAAACTTTGAATACCAATAGAAAGACGGTTAACCCCAGCTTGTTGATATGCTTTAAAACTATCATGCTCCAATGTGCCTGGGTTCGCCTCCATTGTGATTTCTATGTCTGATTCAAACGGAATAAGTGATTCAACACCATTCAGCAGTGATTTTATTGCGCCACCAGAAAACAACGACGGTGTACCGCCACCAATAAAGATGCTGTAGAGTTTCCTGTTTTGAACGTACTTTAAATCTTGTTGTAAGTCTTTTAAAAGCGCTTCAACATAATCTGCTTCAGGTAAGGGCCCTTTTTGTCCATGAGAATTAAAATCACAATAGGGACACTTTTCAACACACCATGGAATGTGAATATATAAACTTAAAGGTGGTAGCTTTAGCATAAGTTACTTAATGATCCTTTGCTCTTTAAGTGAGCTGACAAGTTTCACTAAAGCCTTACCGCGGTGGCTAACTGCATTCTTTTCATCAGCTGTCATTTCTGCTGCTGTATCATTCATCCCTAAAGGAATAAATAACGGATCGTATCCATGTCCATGCTCACCCTGCTTTTGGGTCGCAATTTCCCCTTCCCAAGAAGCTTGGGCAATTATTGGAGTCGGATCTTTAGCGTGTCGCATGTAAACCAATACACACTGAAATCGAGCGGTTCTATTTACTGTGTTCGCAAGCGCTTCTATCAGCTTTTTATTATTTGACTCAGCAGTTGCGCCTTCTCCAGAGTACCTTGCAGAATAAATACCAGGCTGACCATCGAGAAAGTCGACTTCGATACCGGAATCATCTGAAATGGTTGGATGTCCAGTAATCTCTGCAGCATGTCTTGCTTTAATGATGGCGTTTTCAACAAATGTGGTTCCCGTCTCTGGCACATCTGGAACGTTGAATTCACTTTGAGGTAAAACTTCAATTCCAAACTCTGAAAACAGCTGACTAAACTCAGCCAGTTTACCTTTGTTTCCACTTGCAAGCACAATTTTAGACATAGAAAACAACTCCCAATATTTGATGGCTGCAATCATACTGGTGCGAGTTCGAAAGTCAAAACGAAAAAGGCTCCATACGGAGCCTTAAAAATTGCAGAAGAGATTTTATTCTACGTAAAACTTATGATTGAATTTCAATTTAGTATTAAGCTCTTTTTTATACTTAATATTAATATCGAAATTAAAAGTTTCATCTTCATTGTATGGAACCTGTGCAATGTAGTAGACCGCTTTTCCTTCTTTTACTTCTTTAAAATTTAATGGGACATGTGAATCCATTAAATTTTTACGCATGCCTGTGATTTGCACAGGAACGCCAGGGCTTCCTTTTTGTTTGGTATCCAGCACTGAAATATTAATGATACCTACGTTCTTGCTTCGAGTGATTCCATACGCTTGAGCTACTTTGGGTGTAATAAATGTACTGCCAAATGCGATGTAATGGATATCAAAGTTGCCTACAGTGACCTTTTGCTCTGCATGAGCAATACCGGTGAGGCTAAACGCTAACACTAATAAAGCACAAAATTTTCTAAGCATTGTCATATACCTATGGTTTAAGTCGTTAATCCAGTATATACCCAATTACAATAGGGGCAAAATGCAGATGGGCCATCGTAGTTTGAAAGGTAAGCCATCTGCTTACCTTTCAATATAATCACTAGATGATAGCCCAGAAAGGAACGTATTGAGCAAGTAGGATATTCAAGAAATTCAACAAGATGATCACTACCATCACCGATAAATCTAACCCTCCCATAGGCGGTAAAATTTTTCTGATTGGTGCGAGTAATGGTTCAGTTAATTGTCCAAGCATCATAACAAATGGGTTATAACCTTGGTTAAACCAGCTCAGAATTGCACGTAAAAGTAACATCCAGAACAACAACATCCCTGCATGTTTTACTACTGATACCAGAGAAAAGAGTGAAATAGCTAATGGGTCGATTGGACTGCTTGAAATCAGAGATAGCAGAACCATCTTTATGGTGACAACCAACAAAGCTAAAACAAAGGAGGCTGTATCAAAACCACCTAAAGAAGGAAGTACACGTCTTAACGGCCCCACAATCGGGTGCGTTGCTTTCACAATAAATTGTGAAAATGGATTATAGAAATCTGCACGAGTCCACTGTAACCAAATTCGTAAAATTACGACGGTTAAATATAAGTCGAAAACGGTGTTAATTAAAAAATTAAATGCATTCATAGCGCAAGGTTGCCTTTTAAAATCATCTAAACAATAGATTATGTTTGAGTTTAGAAAAGTTTTTCCATTTCCTCAGCTCTTTTCACACAATTTTGCATGGCTGAGTCTACTAATTGTCTTAAACCACCCTCTTCAAAGGTTTTGATCGCCTGGGCCGTAGTACCGCCTTTTGAAGTAACGTTTTCTCTGAGTTGAGCTGCCGTTAAATCAGGGTTTTGTTTAACCATCTCAGCAGCACCTAAGGCCGCTTGCTGTACCATTAATCTGGCTTTATCCGCTGGTACATTCATTTTCTCAGCAGCATCAAGCATAGATTCGACAAACATAAAGAAATAAGCAGGAGAACTCCCTGCAAGTGCTATCACTTGGTTTAATTCTGATTCTTTGTTTACCCAAACCACTTCGCCACCGGTCTGCATGATCTGTTCACATTCCAACTTTTCTGATTCTGAAATACTTTCATCAGCAAAAATGCCTGTTACACCAATACCTATTTGAGTTGGTGTATTTGGCATGGTTCTGACAACCTTAACTGGTTGCTTGAAGTAATCTTGATATCGGTTTGCCGGAATGCCCGCTGCAATCGTGATAATAAGCTTTTCTGATAAATCTAGGTGACTTAACTTGTTACAAACCGTTTCCATCATTTGAGGCTTTACTGATAACACAATAATGTTCGCTGAATAACAAGCTGCGACATTATCGTGGGATACGTTAACCCCAAAATCAGCCTGCATGGCATTGAGTTTCTCTACACTTGGATTTGTTGTTTCAATAAGCTTGGTAGGATAACCACTTTTCACTAAGCCACTTACAATGCTTCTGGTCATGTTGCCAGAGCCAATAAAACAGATTTTGCTTTTTTTCATCTTCAACTCAAAGGGTATCTCTTAGTTATTAATATTTGGTCGTTCTTATGATTTACAAGGGCTAATTTCTTGAACCAAAAATCGCACTACCTATGCGAACCATGGTTGAACCGCTTTCGATGGCTAACTCAAGATCTTGACTCATTCCAATCGATAACGTATCTACAGCATTATGACGTTGCTGTAGCGCTTCAAATACATGTTTTATCTCAATATATTCTTGTTTCAGTTTCTTTTTATTGCCAGGCTGACTCGGTATTGCCATTATTCCACGTAACGTTAAGTTGGGTAGTTGGTCTATTTCTAATGCAAGCTCGTTGAGCTGCTCAACATTAATACCCGATTTTGAGTTTTCACCGCTAATATTAACTTGAATACAAACTTGAAGCGGATTGGCACCTTGCAATCGCTGTTTATTCAAACGCTTAGCAATTTTCAGTCTATCTACAGTGTGCATCCAATCAAAGTGTTCCGCTACATCTTTCGTTTTATTCGATTGCAGTGGTCCAATGTAATGCCATATTGCTTCAGGACAAGAAGACTTCAACTCATTGATTTTCGTTACGCCTTCTTTAACGTAATTCTCACCAAACTGTCGTTGCCCTGCTTGGTAAGCCGTTATAATATCAGTACAGGGTTTTGTTTTACTGACAGCCAAAAGCGTAATCGCTTGCGGATCTCGGCAAAATTTGTTTGCTGCGGTTTTGATTTTCTGTTTTATCTCAGCGAGATTGTCAGTAACTGTTATCATATGCGAATCATACTACGGAATATTTTAAACTATGGAAATTACAGAGCTTTTAGCCTTTAGCGTCAAGCATAAAGCATCAGATTTACACTTATCAGCTGGCGTATCGCCAATGATTCGTGTCGACGGTGAAGTTAGAAAAATTAACTTGCCTGCTCTCGAACACGCTGACGTACAACGTCTTGTCTACGACATTATGAATGATAAGCAGCGTAAAGACTATGAAGAACACCTTGAAATTGATTTTTCATTTGAAATTCCTAATTTGGCTCGCTTTCGTGTTAATGCATTCAATCAGCATCGTGGGGCAGGAGCGGTATTCCGTACAATTCCGAGTGAAATTCTAACTCTAGAGCAATTAGGTGCTCCTGAAATTTTCAAAAAAATATCTAATTTCCCCCGTGGTTTAGTACTTGTAACAGGGCCTACTGGCTCAGGTAAGAGTACAACACTCGCAGGAATGATTGATTACATTAATGAGAATAAAAAAGATCATATTCTCACTATTGAAGACCCAATAGAATTTGTTCACGACAACAAGCAATGCCTGATTAACCAACGTGAAGTTCATCGTGATACCCACAGTTTCAGCGATGCATTACGTAGCGCTTTGCGTGAAGATCCTGATGTCATTCTTGTGGGTGAGATGCGTGATCTTGAAACCATTCGCCTTGCAATGACTGCTGCAGAAACCGGCCATTTAGTCTTTGGTACTTTGCATACGACATCTGCTGCAAAAACTGTTGACCGTGTGATTGACGTATTCCCAGCGTCTGAAAAAGATATGGTGAGAACCATGCTTTCTGAATCGCTGCAAGCCGTTATTTCACAAACACTACTCAAAAAAGAAGGTGGAGGCCGTGTAGCTGCCCACGAGATTATGCTGGGCACGCCAGCAATTCGTAATCTGATTAGAGAAGCAAAAGTTGCTCAGATGTACTCGGCAATACAAACTGGTATGGCGCACGGTATGCAAACACTCGAACAAGCATTACAACAATTGGTGAACCGTGGTGTGATTAGCCATGAAACAGCCAAAGCGAAAAGCCCGAATCAACAAGCAAATACGTTCTAAGGATTGAATATGGATGTTCGACCATTTTTAAGAGTTATGGTGGAGCGTAAGGCTTCAGACTTGTTTATAACAGCAGGCTTTCCACCAAGTGCAAAAATTGATGGCGAATTAAGGCCATTAACTGAAACGCCCTATGACACTAAACAATCATTAGAATTTGTAGAATCCCTGATGACGGATGTTCAAAAACAGGAGTTTCATAAAACCAAAGAATGTAACTTTGCGTTTTCTGCTAAAGAAATGGGGCGGTTTCGTGTAAGCGCATTTTGGCAGCGGGAATCACCAGGTTGTGTTATGCGCCGTATTGAAACGGACATTCCTGATGCAGACACGCTAGGTTTACCGTCAATATTAAAAGAACTGGCTATGGCAAAACGCGGCTTGTTCATCATGGTCGGTGGTACAGGTACGGGTAAATCGACTACCCTTGCCGCTCTGATTGGTCATCGAAATGGACACGCTCGCGGCCATATTCTTACGATTGAAGATCCCGTTGAGTTTGTTCATGAGCATAAAAAAAGTATCGTGACACAACGTGAGGTTGGTATCGATACAGACTCATTTGATGCAGCGCTTAAAAGCTCTCTTCGACAAGCTCCTGATGTAATTATGATCGGTGAAATTCGTTCACAAGAAACCATGGAGTTCGCCTTAGCGTTTGCTGAAACTGGCCACCTATGCCTAGCGACATTGCATGCTAATAATGCAAACCAAGCACTTGACCGTATCATGCACCTAGTGCCAAAAGAAAAACATCAGCAATTACTGTTTGATTTATCACTAAACCTTAAAGGGGTCGTGGCACAACAGTTGGTACCAAGAGCTGATGGAATGGGACGCCGGGCTGCCATTGAAGTATTGATTAATACACCGCGAGTTTCCAGCATCATTGCAAAGAATGAATTGCACTTGCTTAAAGAAACCATGGCTAAATCAACAGAACAAGGCATGCAAACGTTTGACCAAGCTTTGTTTAAACTCTATCAAAGCGATGAAATCAGCTATGCAGATGCGCTCCATCATGCAGACTCAGCCAATGATCTCAGACTTATGATAAAGTTGGATAGTTCAGATTCAAAAAATCAAAACGAAGGTTTTATGGATGGCGTTACACTAGACTTAGGTTAAGACATTAACTCGTCTTAGCAAGAACTGGGTAAGTGAGTACAAGGCAGTTTCTAAACTGAATAAATCAAAACTCATTGATCTCAACTCTGGTTCTTACCGTAATAACTGCGGTAAGATCCGAGTGATAAAAAATAAAATCTCAATATTAAAGGTGTTGTGTGTCAAAGTTCGCAGGATTATCTAAAAACCAAGGTCATGCTAAAAGAGCCACAAAGGCCGTTTTGCTTATTAACTTAGGCACGCCGGATGCGCCAACAAAAAAAGACGTCAGACGTTATTTGGCTGAATTTTTAGCAGACCCGAGAGTCGTTGAAATACCGAAAATCGTTTGGAGCATTATTCTTCACGGCATTATTCTTCGAACTCGTCCAGCCAAATCAGCTGCACTCTACAAACAAATATGGACTGAAGCTGGTTCACCTTTGTTCGATATCACTCGAAGACAAGCTGAAGCACTCCAAAAAGAGTTAGATGATCAGAACCTAAATATTCAAGTGCATTACGCTATGCGCTATGGCAACCCATCCATTGCTAGCACATTAAAACAAATGCACGACTCAGGCGTTGATGATATAACCGTTTTACCTTTGTATCCTCAGTATGCTGCACCGACAACAGCTTCTAGCTTTGATGCTATTGCAAAAGAGCTGATGACTTGGCGCTATTTACCAGCTTTAAGATTCATTAACACTTATCATGATCATCCAGATTACATCAAAGCCTTGGTACACTCGATTAATCAAGATTTTGAAAAAAATGGAAAACCGAAGAAGCTAGTATTGTCCTATCATGGAATGCCTGAGCGTAATTTAAAGCTTGGTGACCCGTATTATTGCTTCTGTAAAAAAACGACTCGCTTAGTGGTTGAATCATTAGGGTTAGAAGAGTCTGACTACATTACCACTTTCCAATCTCGTTTTGGTAAAGCGAAGTGGCTAACACCTTATACAGATGAAACCCTAGAACAACTGGCTAAAGACGGTGTTGATGATATAGCAATTATTTGCCCTGCTTTCAGCGCAGATTGCCTAGAGACGCTTGAAGAAATTAAGCAAGAAAACCGTGAAATATACGAAGAAGCAGGCGGAAAACACTATCGCTATATTGATGCTTTAAACGATGATCCGCTGCATATCGAAATGATGGCGAACCTCGTAAAGCAAAATTAAAATAATTAATCTTTTAAGATAGAATTTTCAATCAATGGCTTAAGTTAAACGTTTCTCTATTATTAATATTCATTAACACTCTTTCACTATACACACTGAATTGCAGGCGTAGCATAAATCAAATAGCTTTATATTATTAGGTTTATGTTATGTCTTACAGTAATGTCCATCTAACTGGTGAGAGTCATGATTCCCGCTATTTTGGGGTGAAAGCCGAAGAGCTTGAAGCATTGAAAAGTGGAATTGAATCAACTAGTTCTGGAAAATTTCATTTTACTTATCAAGGTCCCACACCAAGCTCTCCTCAGGATTATTTCTTTGACGCTAGCCCACTTTTTAGTAGCTCCGATGTTGTTAATTTTTTTGGTAACTCAGGACGATTAAGAAAAAATGATTTTGTAGGCTCTAGTACTGACAATAACACCGAGCATCTAACATCAATTTTAAAAACCAATAACCCCGTCACAACGAATTTTTTTAAACCTCTCGAACATTCTCATGTCTTTATGCGCGGTGAATATTGGGGTGACTTAGAAACAATTAAACCAAGTTTTCGCTTAGTACAAAATGATCGAGGAGTTTACGTTGCATCAGTAAGTCATTTAAGTAACGAGCCTAATGATGTTCGTAAATTTAAATTCGGAGGTATTTCTTGGGATCAATTTGATTTAGGAGCAACAGAGAGAGATGTAGAGCTAGAGTTCGGAAAACAAGTTTTATTAGAAAATAAGGGGCACGATATGCAATTTAGAGTACCTGAAAACAATGCGCATATAAAACTGATTGTTCGTCAATATAGCACCAACCCTCAATCAAAAGCACGATTTTCGCAACTATTTAATCAAGGATTGGATTGTGGTGATTGCCCAGTAACAGTAGAAGCAGTTTATGATGATCCTAATAAGTTAAATTATGTTTGATACTGATTTTCAAAATAGCTTTCTACAATAAGAACAGCTGAAACTGAGTCAATTTGATCTTTAGCGAGCTTTTTGTATCCACCGAGTTCAAACAATCGAGCTTTTGCATCCGTGGTCGTTAATCGCTCGTCTTGCAACTCGACTTTAATGCCAAAACGACCATGTAATCGATTGGCAAATTTTTTGGCTCTTTGAGTTAATGGCTGCTCAGTTCCATCCATATTTAATGGCAGTCCCACAACAAATAAATCCGGTTGCCATTTTTTTATGATCGTTTCAATAACATCCCAATTTGGAATCCCATCATTGGCTTTTACAGCTGTTTCGGGTGAGGCTTGGTAAGTAATACTTTGCCCAACTGCAATACCAATGCTTTTTGTACCAAAATCAAAACCCAACACTGTTATTGACATTATTTAACCTATAAAAAAATACTGCAAAATTAGAGCAGTATTATATGTTGGTTTTGTTGCGTAGGAAATAATTCGTTTAAGAATGTCCTACTTGAGAAGAAACTTGCCAAGATTCAAACCCAAGTGACGTTGTCGCCATTTGCCAACGCTTTTCTGGTTCAATATCAAACATAATTTCTGAGGTCGCTGGGATCGTAAGCCAAGAGTTACTCGAAATTTCCTCTTCAAGCTGATCTTTACTCCAGCCAGCATAACCAAGAGCCACAATAAAGTTATCTGGTCCCTTTTGTTTCCCCATTGCGCTTAACACATCACGAGAGGTCGTGATCATAAGGTCATCTGAAACTGATAAGCTGTTCGTCCAACCATTTTGATTGGAATGCAAAACAAAACCACGGTCAGGACTGACTGGGCCTCCAACAAGTACAGGAGAGTCTTTAACTGCAGAGTGAAGTAATGTTTGTGCTGAAAGATCCATTTGCTCTAATAGATCACTCACTTCAATACCAATGGGACGATTAATAATAATCCCCATTGCACCTTTTTCATCGTGCTCACAGATGAAAATGACACTTCTTTCAAAGAAAGTGCCGTCCAGTTCTGGCATCGCAACCAGAAAATAATTCTGCAAACTGTCCATAGGAACTCCGATTAATAACTGCTTAACCGCCTGCTAACTTAACGATGAAACCTTGCTTCTCTAAAAGCCCTTTTAATGTTTCACGGTTATCTGTTTGCATTTCGATATTAAAATCTTTAACAGTGCCACCACACCCACACTGCTTCTTTAGCTTTTGAGCGAGAGTCTTTAACTCTTTCTCTTCGAGGCCAAGTCCTTTAATTATAGACACACCTTTACCTTTTCTGCCTTTGCTTTCTTTATGAATTCTGACTATCCCGTCAGATGAAGGCGCAGAGGCTTTTACAGGGTCCGATTTTATGCGGCCAGTATCAGTGCTATAAACTAAAGAAACATTGCTATCTGAATTCATTTTTAATCTGTATTGAATTGTTATTTTGTTTTAGTCTAACAAAACCAATATTAATGGGAAAACCTATTACAAATTAAAATGAGTTTATTGTTGATGCTTTATTGAGCAACCATAGCAATAACCAATACTGCCGTTGTTAAAGCACATGGAAGAATAAATCGATGTAAACGCGGAACGGCTACAAAACTCGCTGTAACCATGAAAAATATCGCAGTAAAACTCTTTATTGATGGCTGATTAATGGTGAATACAGCACAAAGAATTATACCCGCTACTGAAAGTGTCACTAAGCTTTTAATGACTTTTGCATCTAGTTTTAAGAAAGGATGAATGTTTTTAGTTACAGCACTAGGTTGCGGCATCCAAATTACTGTCATACTGCCTACCACTAGAGCTACGATTAACCAAAACATGTTTTTAATCCACAAATAACAAATCTAATTGATAATGATTATCAATTAGATTTGTTATTTTGTCAAACTTTTAAGTAATTTTTTGCAAATCAATTTGTTCAATTGATCTCTGGGTTGTATCCTGAGTAGAAATGGACGAATTGCGGAGTAAGGTTATGAAAAAGCTATTGGTTATCGCTGCGGTATTATTTTTAAATGCGTGTAGCTCAACTAAAGGGAACTGGGATTACGATCCTCAGGTGAACTTTAATCAATACAAGACTTATGCGTGGGTACATAAAAAAACTGGTGACGAAGGTTATCAACTTGATGGTTTAATGGAAAAAAGAATCCATAATGCTGTTGAAAACCAAATGATGACAAAAGGCATCAAAAAAGTCGCTAATACATCTGCTGAATTACTCGTTAACTACATCACTAAAACAGATAAAAAAATTGATGTTGATACTTTCCATACGAATTATGGTTACTACCCAAATTCATACCCTAATTGGTGGTGGGGTGGCAGTACACAAACTCAAACTAGTGTTCGTGAATATGAAGTAAGCACCTTACTGGTTGATTTTGTTGACGCCAAAACCAAAAAACTGATTTGGAGAGGTGCAATAAAAGATACGGTAAAGAAAAATAAAACTCCACAGCAAAAAACCGAGATCATCAACCAAAAGATCAGCAAATTACTGGCTAACTTCCCACCAAAACCAGAAGCAAGTAAATAACCCATTCTTATTTTGAAGCGGTCTAGGCCGCTTTTTATTTTACAGCCCTCTCTATTCCACAAATTGCATCTTCATTTGATAAGAGTATATTGAGCCAATATATAACTTCAACGAAGTCCCGACTTTAAAAATTAAGTAATTATAAACTTTAATGAGATAGCAAATGGCAGTTATTAACACACGGTTACTATTATTATTGAGCTTGTTTTTTTGCGGTGCAAGCTCAGCAGCATCTGGCCCTGAAAATCATCACCAAGTGAGCTTTGGCACAAGCAAAGTGAGTTTATTAGGCACATATCCAGCTTTGAACCAGCCTGCACCTTTGTTTCGAGTCATCGATGGTAAATTCAATCCAATTGATCTTTCAGACTTTAAAGGGCAAACCATTCTTATCAGCTCAGTACCAAGTTTAGATACAGGCGTGTGTGCAATCCAGACCAAAAAATTTAATGATCAAGTTGCGAATTTCTCAGATAACGTCATCATGTTATCCATCAGTACTGATCTACCGTTTGCTCAGAAGCGTTTTTGCCAGCAGCAAAATGTGGATAAAATAATGGTTCTATCAGATGCTGTATGGCGTGAATTTGGAACAAAATATGGCTTATTAATGAAAGATAAAGGTCTATTAGCAAGAGCCATTTTAATCATCAATAAGCAGGGTGATATCCAATACCGACAACTTGTTTCTGATACCAGTAAAGAACCAGATTATAAAGCTGCATTAGCGGCATTAACTAAAATTAGTTCGGAAGACTTTTAATGTCTTCCGAGAAATACTGCCCAACCTGTAATAAAGAAAACCACTGTGCAGTCGCAAATAATTCAACCCCTTCTGAATGCTGGTGTATGAATGTCGAAGTGCCAAGAGAAGAGATAAAAGCAAAACTAGCATCAGTTAAAAATGTTCATCAATGTTTATGCCGTACTTGTTTAACGGCCACTGAGGCCTCAACAAATAAAAAGGGACTTTTTTATCATGCTTAAGAAACTACTCATTGGAATCGGCATCATTATCATCATTCCTTTATTCATTGCTTTAATGTTGGATAACGAATATGAAGTTGAGAAAAACATCATTATTGATCAGCCTATTACACAGGTTTTTTCATACATTAAATTACTTATACCCATGATACCTGAAGATGCATGTTTCAGGACTTTCTCAGCGCCAATTCTTTGAGGCGCATTAGCGAAGGAATATCGGGATTCTTTCGAGCTAATGTAACAAAGAAGAATTGGCGCTGAGAAGTCCACGAAGTGCGAGTTGCACAGCGTGTTACTCTGTGTTGCCAGTGCTAACAATAGCTCACTATTGCCGCACACTGTCGCCTTGATTAACAAGCTGTGTATTCTCGCTGAAATCGAGCATCTTCAGGTATCATGGGTATAAAAACCAAGACAATTACAGTACTTGGGCAAAGTTAGATCTAAATACCCAACGTTCCTATAAAGGAACGGATGGTATGGTGGGATTTATTTCAATAATGGAATAGCCAAAATCCTGAAGTTGGAACTGGAGAGCAAGAAATCGTAGCCATTTCACCCAATAAAAGAATCGACTTACAACTCAGATTCTTAAAACCTTTTAAAGCGACTGAACCCGCTTATATGACAACGCAAGCCATGGGTACCAACCAAACAAAAGTTACTTGGGGCTTTAAAGGTCACCTCAACTGCCCTATGAATTTGATGTTTTTAGCTATCGACTTCGAACATCAAATTGGTAATGAATTACAGCAAGGGCTGAATAACTTAAAAGTTATACTAGAGAAGAAAGACAACACGACTAAATACATCGATTAACCCCAAAATCCTTTATAAATTGCAAGGCCATGTTCGGCCTTTGCTAGTTCATCACCCACAAAAGACAAGTAAACTTGACAATAAGTAAATGACTATCTACATTAACCAATGTAAAGCACGCTTAACTTAATGACAAGGAAGCCAGTTATGAAAAAAGTATTGAATGCCATCTTTTGTGCAGGTTTACCAAAAAAAGATATACAAAACGCCAATAAAGTGAATTTATGGGGCTTAGCTTGGGCAGCCACATTGTGCGCCACCATTTTTATGATTGAGTCTGACTGGTTTGATCATATGGCATATGTAATTATTGCTTTAGTCATTAATGCTGGAGCTGGTGTTGCTATGGTCCTAGCCTATAAAAGATTATTGGCTAATCTGGATGAAATGGAGAAAAAAATTCAATTAGACGCCTTAGCATTATCAGTCGGAATCACAATTATTGTCTATGCTGGCGGCTCAATTTTAGAAAAAGCCAATATCATTTCCTATCTTTCACCTGCAGCTCTAATTGCCTCTATTTCGCTCAGCTATGTTGTAGGCCTGATTAGTGGGAGAGTTCGTTACTTATGAAGAATCGCTTGAAAGTGTTACGTGCAGAACGAGATTGGACACAGGCTGACTTAGCACAACAACTCGATGTGTCCCGGCAAACAGTAAATGCTATTGAAAAGGGAAAGTATGATCCCAGTCTGCCTCTAGCATTTAAAATTGCAGGCCTATTCAAAATGACAATCGAAGAAATTTTTCAGGATGAATCATAATCCTAAATCAGGAGCTGTAATAAGCTCCTTAAATTTATTTAATTTGAAAATTCAAATCAACTGATAAAAAATGAAAGAAACTAATTTAGAGTCATTTAGAACCATGGCATCTCTACAACAAATTAATGCGAGCTCACTTTCAGGGTATGACCAACCACCTGAGCAGCACAATTCGATAGAAAAAACTGCTCATGGGAATACTCAGCAGTATAATCTTTGCCAAACTCAAGAAGAACAAGCTTTGGTTGACTTCATTAGCGGTTTTAAAGAGAGTTTACTAGAAATGGTAACTAAATATAATGAAAAAAAAGCAACTTATCTTGACGTTCAAGGAATGTATCTATGTTGTAAAATATCTGCACAATATGCACGTAAAACTAACAAATCATCAGTAGCAATTGTAAATACTTCGGATGCAGTACTAAAGTTTTTAAACAGTACATTTCAAAACGTTGATTAGTGACCTATTTCTAAGGCCAACAACAAACCCATTAAATCCACACTAAACGACGAAGAGCCAAAAAGATATTAACTATCTTTACTAATCCCGTTTCGAACCATATCTTGACCGTTTTGGAAAACTTCTTCCGACACCCAACGGCCATACAATAACTGGTGCTGTGCACCAAATACTGCGATAAAACGACGACCATCTGCATTACTTGTAGCCATCCCAACACCTTCAACGCCATTTAAACCCAATGCGCCTTTTTCAATCAGAAAAAGAAAGTTCTTTAAATCATCTAAATTACTGATGACTTCATCACTAAAATTCATATTTATCGTTTGCGAAGAAATTTGAGCGTACTTTATCTCCCAATCAAAAAAAATAAAAGCGATAACCGTTAATCTATAACAATAAAAGGCACTTGTAACTTTTATGTTAACATCGTGCTGAAAAGAAAAAATATTACAAGGAACCGTTTTTATGAATTCTGGGAGTTTCCCTAAATCTTCTATTTTGGGTTTATTGATCGCCAATGGACTGGAAAGAATCGCCTATTATGCATTCCGATCTATGTTTGTTTTATTTCTTGTTTATCAAGGTACAAATGGTGAAGTTTGGGAGCAACAAAAAACCTTCGCTTTATACCCATAGCTTCATTTTGGCGGCCTGTTGTTCAGCATTGTGTTGTTTGATCATCACCTTACTTCGCAAAAAAATGAGTGATGAAGCATTCATCGCTAATCGAAAAACAAATTCCAGTGAACAGGGAATTTATAAGGGAGTTCTACTTACATTTGGTGTTGCTGCACTTTCTCTATTGTTTTGGAGCTTATGGGAGGCGGCCGATGTCATTATTTCTGAAAAGGATAATATCGATATGATGCTATATGGTATTGTTAATTCATTAACAGTATTAGCTTCTTCAATAATATTACTCATCGTTTTTTGGTGTTATAAAATAAAGTCTATGACGATTTTATCAATGGGTTTGCTGATGTTTTCTCTTGGCTGGTTTTTGATTGATTACAGTATTAACAACCACTGGCAAGTATCAAAGGCCATCATTGTAATGATGACACTTCACTCCATTGCAGAGGTGATCTGCTCAGCTGTATTCTTGTCTATAATCGCAACGAAATCCGACAAACGAGTACTCAGCACAAGTTTTGCAGTTTTTCTCATTGCTTCGTACTTTTCAGGATTTTTTGCGAGCTTGTTAGTTGATACTGAAGTGAAATTAATTACTTTGGAATTGTAAGTGGTCTTGTAGTATTTGGTTTAATGAGCATCCCTAAATTACAACAAAAGTTTGCCTAAAACACACAATGACAGTTGTTGAGCGTTGCCTCAACGACTGTCATTGAAACAAACTTTTATTCAATCAAAACGGTGGCCGTGGCGTAATGCTTTTCGTCAGCAATCGTAATGTGAGCCGAAGCTGCACCTAAGCTATGCGAACGTTCTAATGCTCCATCAGTAAAGCAAATAAGTGGAGCCCCATTCTCATTGTTACTGATATGAATGTGCTGAAAAGATACACCTCTCCCAATTCCTGTACCTAACGCTTTGGCTGCGGCTTCTTTTGCTGCAAAACGTTTTGCAAGGAAACGTTCGGGGTGAGAGTGACTAAAGTATATTTTCAATTCGTTTTCAGTCAGCACACGCTTTGCTAAACGATCGCCCACACGGGCAATGTGCTTTTTGATGCGTTCAATTTCGACGATGTCAGTACCTAAGCCTTTAATCGCCATTACTCGCCTCTGCGTCCTTCAATCATTAATTGCTTCATATCACGAACCGCAGTTTCTAACCCGTCAATCGCTGCTCTAGCAACAATCGAATGACCGATATTAAGTTCGTATAATTCAGGAATCGCAGCGATTGGTTTTACGTTATGATAATGCAAACCATGGCCAGCATTAACCACTAAGCCTTTTGAATGTGCATATTTTGCCATTTCAGTAATACGAATCAACTCAACTTGTTGTTCAGCTTCGGTTTTTGCATCCGCATAACAACCAGTATGAATTTCAATATAAGGTGCACCAGATGCTACAGCAGCATCGATTTGAGCTTTATCTGCATCAATAAAAAGTGAAACTTTAATACCTTCTTTTGCTAACTTGGTGTTGGCTTGAGTGATTTTATCTAACTGCCCAGCAACATCTAAACCGCCTTCAGTGGTCAACTCTTCACGCTTTTCAGGCACTAAACACACATAAGTAGGTTTAACTTTACAGGCAATATCCAACATTTCATCTGTTACGGCGATCTCTAGATTCATTCTTGTTTTTAGTGTCTTCGCCAGCAAATAAACATCACGGTCGATAATGTGGCGACGATCTTCACGCAAATGAATGGTGATCCCTTGTGCACCGGCATGCTCAGCTACAGCCGCAGCATGAACAGGATCTGGATAATCAGTTCCTCGAGCCTGACGTAATGTTGCAATATGATCGATGTTAACGCCTAATAAAATACCGCTCAATTTATTATTCTCCATATTTGTTGTCCCTTATAAATTACATAGAGGGAATTTCTCTCCTTGACCTCTGTGCATAAAGAGGACATTCACAGGAGAATTACGTCGCTGATCATCAATCAACAGCGCATCTTTTCTAAAATCTAATGAATTAATGAAGTCGGCCTTTGATTTATAGAGACTTCGTTGTTTGTCATAGATATTAACATACCCTGATTCGAGTAAGCGAATTTCACACTGTTATAACACTTGATTAACATCATCGTAACTGTAGCCTGCATCTGTAATTATTTTTAAATTATGGCCGTTGTTTACAATGCGTTTTATAGCTTCAATCGCATCAAGATCAACATAAAAAGCTAGATCGTTAACGAACACTTGCAGAGAGTGCAGACTTAGTGGGTTGTCTTGCGAAATAATCGTTTCATCTAAATCAAGAAGTAATGTCACTGGAGG
Source organism: Parashewanella hymeniacidonis (assembly GCF_016900895.1). Taxonomy (GTDB): domain Bacteria; phylum Pseudomonadota; class Gammaproteobacteria; order Enterobacterales; family Shewanellaceae; genus Parashewanella; species Parashewanella hymeniacidonis. The sequence continues at coordinate 385 of NZ_JAFEUN010000035.1, read as the reverse complement.
ATTTGTGTCGTCGACTTTAGCGTTCGATTTTTGTATCCATTCATCAATAGTGCAAGGATCAAAATGATTTCTCACGCATTTCTCTAAACTTGGATCTTTTAGTTTTATTTCCAATCCATTACTCAATTGAAACCATTGTATTTTTTCAGAGTGATTTCTCAGTACATCGAAGAATGAGTCAGATACTTCAAGATTTACGGAAGAGTGTGCAGATGAGTGATAATTATATTGGCTCTTCGTCGTTTAGTGTGGATTTAATGGTTTTGTTTTTGAGATAATAAATCTAGTTTTTGTAGTCAATAATTTAAGAAGTAAATACATGGATGGTAATCAAGTTCTAATGCTTGGCCTTGGTATAGAAGCGCCTTGGAAGTTAGTTAACCAA
>NZ_JAFEUN010000034.1:9298-38595 GCF_016900895.1 Parashewanella hymeniacidonis | reverse complement strand
TGTTATAGACCTTTCTTTGTTGTGGGGACAACTAGAAAAGTCTTAACATGAGTGGATGCTACAGGCATAGCCTGTCGCTGATTACCACGCCCAAAGGACGTGGTTTTAATTTTTCAATAAACAAGGTCGCATTATCGCTTTTAGCTGCATCTTTTAACATTCTAGAAAATGATTGCCCATAAAAGATATTATCACCAAGAATTAACGATACACTTTCACCATTAATAAACGCTTCGGCAAGCATAAAGGCTTGTGCAATACCTTCAGGCTTAGGCTGAATGAGATAAGTAAAATTTACCCCAAACTGAGAGCCATCTCCTAATAAACGCTGAAAGTTGGCTTGTTCATCTGCAGTGGTGATAATCAAAATATCACGAATCCCTGCGAGCATAAGCGTCGAAATGGGATAATAGATCATTGGCTTATTATAAACGGGCAGCAGCTGTTTAGAGATACCCAAGGTTATAGGGTGTAAACGACTCCCAGTGCCTCCAGCTAACACAATGCCCTTCATTCAGTTTGGCCTAAACGCTGAAGCTGATAATCACCCGTTAAAATGGGCTGCCACCAAGCCTTATTGTCTAAGTACCACTGAACTGTTTTTCTCAAACTGCTTTCAAAAGATTGCTCAGGCTTCCAGTCGAGTTCGGTTTGAATTTTAGACGCATCAATGGCATATCGTACATCATGCCCAGGTCTGTCCTCTACGAAACGAATCAAGTCTCGGTATTGTTTAATACCTCGGGGCTTATCTGGTGCAAGGTCTTCTAATACCTGACAAATCGTTTCAATTACTTCGATATTTGTTTTTTGGTTATTTGCACCGATATTATAGGTCTCACCAATACGACCGCATTGTACAACCTCAAGTAAAGCTCTTGCATGGTCATTAACCTCTAACCAATCTCTAATCTGCCTTCCATCGCCATATACAGTAAGAGGTCTTCCTTGAATGGCACTCAATATCATATTGGGGATCAGCTTTTCAGGAAACTGATAACAACCAAAATTATTCGAGCAATTTGTCACTAAAACTGGCAAACCGTAAGTATTAGCCCAAGCTCGTACTAAATGATCAGAACTGGCTTTACTGGCGGAATAAGGGTTATTAGGGGAATAAGATGATTTTTCAGTAAATAACGCCTGCGAGTCACTCAAATCACCATACACTTCATCGGTAGATACATGATGAAAACGAAATGCTTTTTGCTTTTCAACGCTCAAACTCTGAAAGTAGATTCTCGATACTTGCAATAAATTAAAAGTACCAACAACATTGGTTTCAATGAATAAAGATGCATCTTCAATTGAACGATCTACATGAGACTCCGCCGCTAGATGCATTACAACATCTGGCTGATGTCGTTTAAATACTGAATTTACGCCTTCGTAGTCCCTGATATCCACTTTCTCGAATACATATCGGTTTTTATAAGCATCCGCATTAGGAATTGATGCAAGATTACCTGCGTAGGTCAACGCATCAAGGTTAATGACTGAATGAGCCGTATCTTTCAAAATATAACGAATTAAGGCACTACCAATAAAACCTGCACCACCAGTAACTAAAATTTTCATGGGATATAAACGGTTAAAACACATTATTTAAAAACAAGCTATAAGGGTATAAAAAAAACAGCTCAAGGCTGGTTTCAAGTATTTTGATAATCTGAGATAAGGTTAAATGCATCCCAAAAGGAAAAATAACATCAAGTCAATTTAATACCTTCGGATAATGCAATTTCATGGATTGGTTTTAGCATAAGATTTTTATCATGAAAAACCACATCAACTTTCTGTTCTCCGATAATATTGCAGAGTGCCACTTTAAATGCGAGTTTTGATCTTACAGGCTCTGAAACTGACGAGCTTGCGATGTAAAGATCGATATCTCCACCATGCTTACTATCGTCAACACGAGAACCAAACAAATATATATCGACATCATCATGAAAATGTTTTCTTGCCAACTCAATAATTGCATCAACAGTGCTCTCAGTTAAACGCATTTACTGCTCTACCTCTAAGCCAATAGACTGCGAATATTGTAACAATCCATTTAGGATTGCTAACAAGACTGGCGTACTCTCCCAAGCCAAATTAAGTGTCTCAAAACGTTGTTTTTCTGACTCTGGGTAATCATGAGAAAAGCTATTTCGTATTTCTCTGAGATTTTTCCAATCATTGGCCGATTTGAATATACGACGTTTTTCGATAAGATTTAGTACATCAATCATACTGACAGGGTTTTCTTGCTCAAGCTTCAATAAACCCCGAAACAATTTATGGCCTAAACAATCTTGTAGGTCTGAAAAACGAACTCTAAATGCATCCAACTTATCAAACAAGTCATCGTCATCTACACTCACTTCATTCACCTTTAAAGGGAATGACGTTTCTAATCGGACTAAACTACGATTTAACCAATTAGCAGTTCGTATCGCTTCGGTACAGTTGGACAAAAATAATTTTTTATATTTAGAGTCAAAGTAAGTCATAAATTATCTCTTTTCCTTTGAGGCAGTAAAGCTGCACCATACAAATTACCGAAGTACACAAAACATGCGTTAACAAATTGTTCAAAATACACTAAGCAAAGCAAACATTCACTAAAATCAATTTAATCATTTAGCATTTGCTTTAAAGCAGCTTTAAAGTCAGCCCCTAGCTTAGGATCGTTTAAGCCATATTGTACAAACGCTTTTGCGTAACCCAGTTTGTCACCACAGTCATGTGACTTGCCAGACATATGGAATGCTTCAACGGTCTCTTGCTCGATTAGCATATCAATCGCATCCGTCAGCTGAATTTCATCACCTGCACCCATTGGCGTTTTTTCAAGTAACGGCCAAATATTTTGCGACAGCACATAACGCCCAACAACCGCTAAATTTGACGGTGCATCTTCCACGTCTGGCTTTTCGACCATGCTGCTTATTTTAGTTGATGCGCCCTCAGCCACTTCAACGCCATTACAATCAGCAATGCCGTACTTATTTACATCTTGCTTAGGTACAGGTGCAACCATAATTTGACTGGCATGATCATTAAGAAAACGAGCTTTCATCGCTGCAAGGTTTTCTGTTTTTTGATTAGCAGTATATTCATCTAAAATAACGTCAGGCAGAACAACCATAAATGGGTTATCACCAATACAAGGTTTTGCACAAAGCACTGCATGACCTAAGCCTTTCGCTTCACCTTGACGTACATGCATAATGGTCACGTCTTTAGGGCAAATAGCTTGAACTTCTTCTAACAACTGACGTTTGACACGCTTTTCTAGCGTTGATTCCAACTCATATTGCTTATCAAAGTGATTTTCAATGGCATTTTTACTGGCATGTGTAACCAGTACGATTTGTTTAACGCCAGCAGAAACGCATTCATTCACAATATATTGAATCAATGGCTTATCAACCAAAGGTAACATTTCCTTTGGAATGGCTTTTGTTGCAGGCAACATCCGGGTTCCTAAACCCGCAACAGGGATTACTGCTTTCATTTAATTCTCTATTCCTTTAAAAGGCTATAACTGCAATACAGAAAGTACAAAACACCTGATTCAATAAAATCGTTAGCAAAAATTTAAGTCATTTAAGAAAAATCACTAAGTACCCTTTTACGCTGCTATGACGACATAATCTATGAAATTCAGACTGCTTGTAAATTCACTATAAATTTAGCTAATACTAATGGATAATCATGAAGGATTATATTCGCTTGTTTTACAACATTCACCTGTAAAAGTATACTTAACTCAAATATTTTCATTTAGAGTTTCACTATGCCAATTGATACTTCTTTCTTATCAAGATGCATTGCAACACTTTTAGAAGCGAAACGTTCACTTTCTGACCTCAACGAAAATGATATTAAATACGATATTTTTCGAGCCGCGTGTGTTAAAGAGTTTGAAATTATCCTTGAACAATCTGGGAAATTATTAAAACAGGCCTTGGTTCCTTTTGTGCACTCAATAAAAGCAGCAAAAGTACTGACATTTAAAGATACATTTCGTAAGGCAGCACAATTTGGCATTATCTCCATAGAGGAAGCTGAACGTTGGTTAACTTATCGAGACAACCGAAATGAAACGGCACATGACTATGGTGCAGGTTTTGCTGAAAAAACATTGGTGATACTCGACACATTCATTGAAGATGCAACACAATTAGCACAATACTTATCCGAACAAGACTATGATTGATATCAGGCCACAAGATTTAAAGAGAATTAAGCAAATTGCTTCAACCAGTTTAGTATATGGTTCAACGCTCTTAGCTTACGGTAGCAGGATCAAAGGTACATCTTATGATGCAAGCGATCTGGATTTGGTGGTGATAACTCCTGAAGGAGATAGCAACGACATAATAAGCTTTAGAGAAAAATTACAAGAATCAAACATCCCGATTATAGTACAAGCATTTAGCTGGGAATCATTACCCAAAAATTTTCAAAACAGTATCCTAGCTCACCATCAAGAAATCGCTTTTTAGCTATACCCGAGAAATCAGGAAATGTAATAATGACAGTATTGTATGTCGTTCATCCAGCGATTTTAGTATTAACCTGTGCCGTCATACCCGAGAAATCGGGTATCCAGTGACTTTAATCTTAGCTCTTGCCGTCATGCTAAAAAGCGATAGTCGAGCATCCAGTCACTTTAACTTTAACCTTTACCGTTGCAGCACATCAGTCATATTCACAAAGCAATACTATAAAGATACTGATACTTCGTCGAGGATAAGAAAGGATAAAAAGGTTATGGCGATGAAGAAGGCAGCATTAACTCAGCGAACCGTTATTAAAATTTTCAATTATTTAAAATCTCGATACCTTGTTGCTCTATTTGCTCTAATAAGTGCTGATTTGTGATTTGCTCTTTGATCACAATATCCACTGAAAAAGGGATCGTACTTAACTCAAAGCTTTCTTTTAGCTTAGATATATCATTTTGGGTTAACTCAGCTCCTGAAATTGCAATGTCAATGTCTGAGTTGTTCCTATAATACCCTGTTGCTCTGGAGCCAAAAATCCAAGCACTACGAATGTTCTGGTTTTCATTTAAGAACATGAGAACGGCGTTTAGTTGAGTACTTGTGAGACCAAAATGTGCCATCAAACTCTGCCACTTAACTTTTGTAGAACACTCGAAAGTACTGGATAGTACTCATTTTTGACTAAGCGCATTGATTTTTCAGCTAAGGCACTATCATAGGTATGAGTGAGCACATTTCGATTAGTTAACGCTTCAAGCAACCGTTCACACTCCTCAGCGGAGATGAAGTTGGCCTCAAGCGATGTCCTAATAACGGCTCTAGGGCTGGCTTCGAGATAGCCTTCATGTTCTAAAAGATCTTTGAGCGTTTTCCATGTTAATTCAAAAGTCATTTCAAACGTTTTTATCAACCCTGCAAGTTCTAAGGCAGAGTATGTTTGTAGTTGGCAAGCGTCATTTAAATTGTCAAATGACGTCTGAAAGTTAACCAATCTTAATTTGAACCGTTCAAACTTATCAACCATAGTGACTCCCACCAATAAAATTTGTGTTCAACTTACTCGTAACGTCTTAGAAAGTGGAGATAAAACACAATACGTTCTCCCCACCATACCGGAATATTTTATTGCGTAACAAACAACTCTTAAAATAGTATATACCCATGATACCTGAAGATGCTCGATTTCAGCGAGAATGCACTGCGTGGACTTCTCAGCGCCTTTAACCTTACCCTTTTCCGTCATACTTAAGAAATCGATCATCCAGCGACTTTAGGCTTTATCAAGCATTCGAATTAGGTTTAAACACGATAAAAATCTTTATACCACTTAGCCAATTCTGCCACACCCTCTTTAATCGAAACTTGAGGTTTATAACCTGTTGCCTCAAATAAATCTTGAGTATCTGCAAAGGTGCGATACACATCACCAGGTTGCATACCACGAAAGTTCTTCTTCGCTACGATCCCTAATTCAGACTCAATGGTTTCAACAAACTCCATCAAGTTAATTGGTGAACCGTGGCCAATATTAAATACGGCATAAGGTGCAGAGCTAGTGGCTGGTGTTCCTGTTTCAACAGTCCAAGCATCGTTGCGGCCTGGTATTACATCTGCGATACGTATAATACCCTCAACAATATCATTCACATGGGTGAAGTCACGCCACATATCACCATTGTTATTAATATCTATGGTGTCACCATTAATGATTTTTTTAGTAAAAATAAACGGCGCCATATCAGGGCGGCCCCAAGCACCATAAACAGTAAAAAAACGAAGCCCTGTAGTCGGAATATCGTAAAGGTGCGAGTAGCTGTGAGACATCAACTCATTAGCTTTTTTCGTAGCTGCATACAAAGACACAGGATGATCAACAGAGTCTTCAGTAGCAAAAGGTACTTTTTCATTAAGGCCATACACAGAACTCGACGAAGCATAAACCAAATGCTTAACCTTAGTTTGTCGACAACCTTCAAGAATGTTCAAATGACCGACGAGATTTGAATCAGCATAAGCATGAGGATTTTCGATAGAGTAACGAACACCCGCTTGAGCCGCTAAATGAATCACTTTATCAAATTTCTCTGATTCAAATAGCGATGCTATCGCTTCACGATCTGAAATATCTAACTTTTCAAACCTAAAATTAGGATGTTCGATACGCACTAATCTTGCTTCTTTTAATGCAATATCATAATAATCGTTGATATTATCAATACCAACCACATCAAAACCTTGAGCAGTTAAACGCTCAACCACTGCACTACCAATAAAACCAGCAGCACCAGTAACCAAATATTTCATATTCCCACCAAAACAAAAGCCAGCATGAGCTGGCTTAGTATATATTTTATCATACCTGCGAAAGCAGGTACCAAGCGACTTACGCTCTTGCCGTCGTACCCGAGAAATTGGGTATCCAGTGCCTTTAAGCTTTAAACTTAGTCATCCCCGAATGAAGCTATCGAGAAATGAAATAACCACAGCATTGTATGTCGATCATCCAATGATTTATAGCACTTTCCGTCATACCCGAATGTAGTTATCGGGTATCCAGTGCCTTCTAGCCTCTAGCACAATCTACTAATCACTACCAAAAAGATCACGAGTGTACACTTTATCAGCTACATCACGAATTTCATCAACCATTCGATTCGCCACGATTACATCACAACTGGACTTAAATTCATTCAAATCTTTAATCACTTGAGAATGAAAAAACTCTTTTTCTTCCAATACAGGCTCGTATACAACAACCTCAACACCCTTAGCTTTTAGCCTTTTCATGACGCCTTGAATCGAAGAGGCTCTAAAGTTATCGGAGCCTGACTTCATGATCAAACGATGAATGCCGACACGTTGTGGATTACGCTTTAAAATGGAATCAGCAATAAAGTCTTTACGAGTAGTGTTGGCATCAACGATGGCATTAATTAGATTGTTGGGGACATCTTTATAATTAGCACGGAGTTGCTTGGTATCTTTAGGTAAACAATAACCACCATAGCCAAACGAAGGATTATTGTAATGATTGCCGATACAAGGATCTAAACCAACGCCTTCAATAATTTGCTTAGAATCCAACCCAAGGGCTTCTGAATAAGAGTCTAACTCGTTAAAGTAAGCCACTCGCATCGCTAAGTAGGTATTAGAAAATAGTTTTATTGCTTCAGCTTCAGTTGAGTCAGTAAACAAAACATCAATATTTTCTTTTATTGCACCTTCAGCTAACAAATTCGCTAACTGCTCTGCGCGTGCGGAGCGTTCACCGACAATAATGCGAGAAGGATACAAATTATCATGCAAAGCTTTTCCTTCACGAAGGAATTCAGGTGAAAAAATGATATTATCTGTATTAAATTCATTTTTTATTTTTTCAGTATAACCTACAGGTACAGTCGATTTTATGATCATCAATGCATCTGCATTAACTGACAGCACATCTTGAATAACCGACTCAACTGAACTAGTGTCAAAATAGTTCGTTTCTGGATCATAGTCAGTGGGAGTTGCAATAATTACGAATTCGGCATGTTGAAGTGCATTAACTTTATCTAGCGTCGCTTCGAGTCTTAATTCACAATTATCAAAGTACCTTTGAATATCGCTGTCGACAATTGGGGACGTTCTTTGATTAATCATTGCAATTTTATCAGCAATAAGATCTAAAGCCTTAACATCATGGTGTTGGGCTAATAACACTGCATTTGAAAGCCCGACATAACCTGTACCAACAACTGTTATGTTCATTTAATACCTTTAGCACAATAAATTGAAAATCAAAACGTCATTATATTCAATCAAGTTTACAAAAGCATTATAATAAAAAAGCCAACTCAAAGAGTTGGCCTCTCAATCAGTCTCGGGATTACGAAACTAGCGAAATAACTTTTCCATTATCTTCTGCTGCACCGGTTTCGTTTTTAGGCAAATTCTGCTGCCAAACTAAATCACAAATACCGTCTGTTGGAGCAAAACCAGTTGGAGTGGTCAGCAATATGTCACGAATGACCTCATGTTGAAACCCATGACAAGCTTTATCTAGCTTTTCCAAAATAACGGAATATTCGCTCCATTCTAAAAATGACTCATTGGCAGTCATAATACGTTCATGCTCAGTACCAATAACATCATCACCGATTAATAACTCTTCATACAATTTCTCACCAGGGCGCAACCCGCTGCATTCGATAGCAATGTCACCATCTGGATTTGCTTCATCTCTGACTTCAAAACCACTTAAGCGGATCATTTTAGCGGCGAGCTCTATAATCTTTACAGATTTACCCATATCTAATACGAAAACATCACCACCTTTCCCCATTGCACCAGCTTGAATAACCAGCTGTGCAGCTTCTGGGATCGTCATAAAGAAACGAGTGATATCAGGATGAGTAACCGTTACCGGACCACCATTTGCAATTTGATTTCTAAATAACGGAACTACAGAGCCTGATGACCCCAAAACATTGCCAAAACGAACCATACAAAAACGAGTTTGATTGCTCTCTCGTGCAAAAGCCTGAAGAACTAATTCAGCCATTCGCTTTGTTGTCCCCATGACATTCGTAGGTCTAACAGCTTTATCTGTAGAAATTAATACAAAAGTTTCTACTTTTGCAGCAATAGCTGCTCTTGCGGTGTATAGCGTGCCGAATACATTATTTCTGACGCCCTCAACCACATTATGCTCCACAAGTGGTACATGTTTATATGCTGCAGCATGATAAACCGTTTCAACACCGAAGGATTCCATCACTGCTTGAATACGATTTTCTCGTTGAACAGAACCCATCAACGGAAAAATAGGGACATCTAAATTCAACTCTAACGCAATCGTTTTTAACTCACGTTCAATAGCATATAAGGCAAACTCAGAAAGTTCAAAAAGCACTAACTTTGCAGGTGCCTGCTTTAGAATTTGACGACAGAGTTCAGAACCAATTGAACCACCCGCCCCCGTTACCATAACGACTTTATTAGAAATATTTGCAGAAAGAAGATCATCCCTTGGCGGAACAGCATCTCGCCCCAGTAAGTCGTCGATTTCCACTTCTTTGATATCGCTATATAGTTTGTTTCCATTAACTAAATCAGCCATCGCCGGAATCGTTAATACCTGAACAGCTAAAGGCACCAAGGTCTGTAAAATTGCCTGCCTTCTCACTCGAGTTGCACTAGGGATAGCCAACAACACTTTTGTTGCCGATTTTTGTTTAATTAGTTTACGTATAATAGATGGAGAATGAACATGCACTCCCTGAATTAACGTACCATGCAAACTTTTGTCGTCATCGACAAATGCAAACGGATGATACTCATGACTTTGGGCTAGAGAGCTTAATAGCTGGCGTCCACTCACTCCAGCCCCATAAATTATTACAGGCTCACCGACACGCTTGAGTCCTCTGCCAACTAGCGAACGAACAATGGCGCGTGACCCACCAATGAAAATCATCGCAAAAGCAGCATAAATGAAAGGGAACGTTCTCGGCACATTCGCTTCGATATAAAACGACACTAGCACGAGTATGATCGTCGATATAACCACACCCGACGCAATAGCAATTACAGCTTGCAACCCCATATATCGGAGAACAGCCCTGTATAGACCAAATTTTGCAAACACAAATAAACTAGCTGGTAAAACACAGGCGAGAACAATCCAATGCCCAATATCGGCAAAAACTGAAACATCATCCAACCGGACTAACAACGACGCCCAAAAAGCAAAAAATAAAAATAATGAATCTACCAGTAGACTCACGAGTCGTTTTTGACCTCGTGGTAAAGAGAAAATAAACTGCAAGAATTCCAATTTCCGGCCCAACCCCATATATTTCATAATATTAGCGCTCTTAAAAATCACTTTGCTTTACGCTTTACAGCATAGACAAGAGTGAAGAGTTTATCATAATCAAATCCGCTCAGTCAGCAGGCTTTTCTTAATCGAACACGCATCACATCATTAAGTGATATATGATTACGCACCGCCAGTAAAATATTTTGGAACAGAACGACCAGAGGCCAAATGGAAAAGCTTTTACCTCGATATTGTGTACAATACATTGGTCTGCATGTAGGTGACAATAGCTTAGGATATTACTTATTTAACGGCATCACCTGAGCCACTACCTGTAACAGTCATCATAATGTACTTGAAATAATTAGTGATATTCATATTATCAATCATCTGCTTATCTGTTTTAGCAAGCAGAGCTGGCGTTGACATATCTATATTTTGGACTTGAGCTAACCCAGTGATACCAGGGCGAAAATTATAGATTTCTCTAGATTCACGCTCTTTAATCAATTCCTCTTGATTAAATAAATTTGGTCTTGGACCAACTAGACTCATTTCACCTTTTACTACATTAATCAGTTGTGGAAGTTCATCTAGTTTTGTTTTGCGTAAAAAGTTGCCCAACTTTGTAATGGAAGCCTTACTCGCTAAGTGACTAGCTACCGATTTTGTTTCAACCGACATTGTGCGAAACTTAATCAATTTAAACGGTTTTTTATTTCGTCCTACACGAGTTTGAATAAAAATCGGCGAGCCTGTATCAAACATACCAATAATAGTTACGAACAGTAAAATAGGCCAAAGCAAAACTAGTCCAAAAAACGCAGCCAAAAAATCTAAAACACGAATCATTTTTTACTCTCAGAAAGTGAAGCCATTGCTTGCTCCATTGTGTAAGGAGGAACCCATCCTAAGACTTCTAGAGCATTAGAAGAGTCAACTTGTAAATTACCTAGCAACTGCTCTGCCATTGATGATTTCCCAATAACACGAGCAGCTAACCGCAATAAACACGTTGGGATCGGAAGTTGAACAATTGATTTATTTAACCCTCTCGCTATCAGATTAGTGAACCCTTTAATAGAAACCGTTTCACCATCTGATGCTAAGAAAGTATGGCCTGCGGCATCTGGATGCTTGGCACAGGTCAGCAGAAAATCAGCTAAATTATGAACAGCAATAAAGTCGCATTTATTATCTGCCAAACCAAAAGGAAGAAATGGTAGCTTTTGAACTAATTTGGTTAGCAAGCCAAAATTGCCTGGTGCATTCGGCCCATAAACTAAAGTAGGTCGAACAATCACAAGCTCAAGACCCGATTCCTGTGCAATCTTTTTTAATCCTATTTCAGCATCATATTTGGACTGAGAATAGGCATTATGGGGCGACACAGATTCAATTGAGGAAAACGCTTTTTTTTGTGTGCTTGTACCATTAACACCAATTGAGCTAACAAAAACAAAACGTTTAATATTGGCTTTTACAGCCGTTTGAGCCAAAAATAGCGTTAATTTGGTATTATATAATTCATAATCAGCATCACAGGATAATGGGCTATGTGCAATACCCGCTAAATGAATAAAGACCTCAGCATTATTTAAATCAGAAACCGTTACATCAAATAACTCGGAAAATATTTTGTGTTTACGTTCAGGTAGTGCTTTACGAGTAAGCGCTAACACATCAAAATTTTCACAACTGATATTTAAAAGTTTTTGACCGATGAAACCTGTCGCCCCAGTTAATACTACATTCATTTCTGGTTCCCTTGGTTTCTTTGTACCGATTTATAGCCTTTTATTACCATAATAAAAAAGAAAATAGCGCAGAAAAGCTTATGTGAAAATTTTCGTCTTAACTTATGACTAATAAGAGCTAACTTAAAGTACCCAACTCTCCCTTGGCTTAAATATACAATAGGGCGGCATTGCTGTTGACCAAGAAAATCAGCCTGCTGTTGGACATAATTCAATCCACGGCCATCAAACATGGCTTTAATTCGTGTAATGAAGGACTTCATCCCAGAGTTAGCACCTACTTGGTTGCTCAAATGCTGTCGATACTTCATTAACGGTCTACTATCTATAATCCATTCAAACCCATTAAATCTTGAAAATGAGTAACAAAACCAATCATGTAACCACAATTTGTTGATTTGATAATAATTATGTTTTACGGTTTGCTGTATACTGTTAAATAATTTTTTTGTAAAAACAAAGGTGCATCCTGGACCTGGTGATTCAAATAGATAATCAAACTCAACTTGAGCTGACGACTTTTCAATCAATGTTTCACGTCCATTTTCCCAAAAAGCCATCACATTAGATGAATAGCCATCAGCATTAGTTTTTGTTAATAATGTGATAGCTTCTCTCAGCTTTAATGGCTCCCAAATATCATCTTGATCAGCAAAAGCTACAAAATCAAAATCACAAACATCAACGGTATTCATTAAATTAAAAAAGTTCTGACCTGCGGAGCCGAAATGCTTGCCATATTCAAGCAATATGACATTAGTATTTACCTTGGCATAATGCTCTAAAATAGCGAGACTATTATCAGTGCTCTTATCCAGTGAAATATACACAGTCACATTGACATCATTTTGAGCCAAAATTGAGTCTATTTGCTCATGGAGATACTCGGCGCCATTATATGCAGCGAGCAAAACAACGATTTTCTCAGTAACCATCATTTAAATCTTCCCCAAACACCATCTTTTAAACCACGACAAAGACTTTTTAAATAATCCAACCGTTCCTCTTTCGAAAACAAGATAAGGATCCATTGATGAATGATTGAAAATGTAATTTCTCTGATTGCCATACGCTTTGGAATATAAGAAAGTCTGAGTAAATAAAAGGCATTCCTAATCCTATAATAGCGCCTAAAAGAGCTGTGTTTCGGCACATAATACCGTCCGATTTTTAACGTTTTATCACCTATAGAGTGGATCATTCTTGCTGTGGGAACGATCAATACATCAAACCCTTTACTGTATGCTCTTAGGCACCATTCAGTATCAACATAGTCAATAAATAACGGCTCAGCCATATTTCCAACTTGCTTTAATACATTCGCTTCAACCATTGTTCCTGAAGATATGACATTGTTAACTCTAAATGCAGCCGTAGTCTCTGTAGGGTAGTGTTTAATACGTCCACCATTTTTTGTTATTTCAACTATGGGGTAGGTAAATCCACGTTCATTATCAATAAAAACAGGGGCTGAAATCTTAGTAATGTTGTTAGTGATAGGTTCATATAATTGAGCAATAAATTCATCATCATTGATCGATGAGTCTTGATCAAAGAATATCACCACTTCTGCATTTTTTTCTAAGACATATTCGATACCAACATTCTGTGCTTTTGCTATACCATAATTAGAATCTAAATGAATAATTTCACAGGGTGCAATAACAGGCAACGAACTTGCGTTATCAACAATAACGGGAACAACATGATTACGGACCAACGCATCCACTAAGGTCATTAAATTTTCTTTAACAGGATTATAGGTAACAATTACTGCATGTATCATCTATTTATTTTTACCTTTAGTGTTATGAAATATATAAACAAAAAAACCAACCAGGAAAATAACACATTATAAAAATTGGTAAAAACAGACATCACCATTATGTAGCAAAGCATCGCCCAAAAAAAATTATATCTTATCGAGTTTGAGTGTTTGGCTTTTAAGAAACAAATGCTGTTTAGAAAACCATATAGAAAACCAAAAATGATGACACCCGTAAAACCAAAATCTAAATATGGATCAGCTACAATCGTACCCAAGCGGTTGAAGCTGTCGAAGTCAGAGAGATATTCGATATTAAATGCTTGATCGTATTTAAACGTCTTGAGAAAATTTTGGGTTAAATATTTCCCATAACCAAACCCAACCCGATCGATAGAATCGATCATATCGTTTAATGTTGTTAAATTTTGGCTTGTATAAAGGTTATAAGTAACATCAAATGTATTAACTTCTCTTGCACTCGGCACCCCAGCATAAGCCTTAAGATAGTCTAGTTGAGAAACTGAGTTATTAATTGATTGGATCCTGACAAACCCAAGCAATATAAATGCACAGGCAGAAAAAACAGACACCTTGAAAATGTATTTATTCGTATTGACTTTATTAACCTTTGCGAAAGTAAAAAACATAAACACAATAGATAAGATAAAAATCTGACGAGACATAATATTGATCAGAACAAAAACTGACAATAAACAGACCATTGCCAGTTTTAACTTACTTATCCGACCACTCTTATAAAAGCTATAATATATCGCTGGGAATATGGAGATTAACATCACAAAATAGTGGAGGATAGGCAAATAATACATATCCTCATAGATGTTAACCTTGTGAAGCAAGGCAATAAAAAAAGGGAAGCCGCCGGTCAAAAAACATTCAACGAAAAAAATAACCAATCCAAAAATCAAAACAACATCAATCATCAACACACTCGTGATCTGATGACTTACTACCTTCTTTTGAAGTATTCTTTTTTTATCTAGCAGTATATAAAAAACACCAACAACATAAGAACAAATAAATAAAATCAGTACATAAACAGTATTCAACTCTAATTTTTGTTGTTTATCCGATAGCATAAATTGATAGTAATAAACACCAAGAACAAAAGGAAAAAGTATCGACAATGGATTAACAATCTCTTTATCTACAATGAGCATTATAGACAAATATAATATTAGGAACATCGTCATACTAAAAAAAACATAGTCAACACTTTCAGATAATGAAATGAAATAGTAACTTAAATATATTGATAAAAAGGCGAGTAAAAGTTTAGTTTTATTTATCATGACGAGCGTCGTAACAAAGTTGATATGTAATGTTTCACTGGATAAAAACTTCTCAATTTAAAAAAAAGATTAGCTGTTTCAATTAAATTTAAATTAGCTGAAGAACGTAATTCTTGTGTTTTTATTTTATAAAACCACTTTTCGCCGAACTTTCCCCTGTGTTTATTCGCAAGTTGACTTAACCCAATATAATCATTGTTTGATACTCGATGCGTATTGATATCATTTTTAACGATATAACTATGTGTTTTTATCTTATAAGCATTGCCCAACTCTAAACAGCGAATAATAAAATCCCAATCTTCGAGATTTTTAAAGGTCGTATCAAATCCATTGATCGCTAAAAATGTAGATCTTTTAACCATAAAACCAATATCTATCTGATTATGAATATAAATATCGGTTAACCTTAATGTACCAAACATTTGTTTTTTTACCACTTCTACTCGTTCGAAATCATTATATTCATAAACTCGACCAGTAGATACTAATATTATATTATCAGCGTGTTGTTTATTAAAGCATTCTATCATACGTTCTAAACGGCCAGGCAAAATAAAATCATCATCATCTAGAAATGTTATTAAATCACCTGATGCCTGCTGAACACCAAAATTTCTAGCTCCTCCAGCGCCTTTAACGCCTTCGTTTTGGTAAACATGAATATTATATGACGAGTATTTTTGTGAAAGGTTCTCTAATAAAGAACAAGCCTTACGATTATCATTTACTATGACAATCTCAATGTCTATGTTCCTATTTGTTATAATAGAGTCAATAGCCCTCTCTAAGAGTCGAATATCTTTAGCTATAGTTGGAATTATTACGGAAAGAGTTATCATGAAAGCTCACACAAATTTACACCATAAGTTTTAAGGTTAATAAAGCATTAACACTATCGTAAAAATCGTTTAGTTTTATTTTTTAGCAACATATACTTTAATGATAATCGAACATAAAAAGAGGCGAATGATGAGGGCACTCCAACATACTTAATCAGTTGATACAGCCAATGCTCATAATACTTCGTAAGGCGCCATTTAAATTTTTCATAACCTTCGTCATGCTCGTTGGAAGCATTATGTTTTATCGTAGAGGCTAACAACACAAAGTGTTCATTGCGTTTTGCATAATCAGAGCAAAACTCAGTATCAACGCCATAAAAGCTGAGCGTCTCTTGAAATCGGACACCCGTAAGCCAAAGCGATTTACTAATGGTCATACCACTACCAACGGCAAACACGTGCTCACTCTTCAATTCACCTGGAGATATCTGAGGATCTAAATAGTCAATGGCGCATTGATTAAATAAATAGTTATATTGCTGATATCTTGGAGAGATAATCTGACCAGTTTTATCAGAGCACACTTTAGGCACTAACAAATACTGGTTAGGTGCGTCGTCAATGCTTTGTTTAAAATTCGATGAGATATGGCTATCTTGATCGAGCAAAGTCATGTAGTCGCTGTCACATTCAAAAGCTAGCGCCATGATCTTATTATAAACGACCGAAAGATGTTCATTGAAACGAGAGTGACAATATACGAGTTCAACCTGTTCAATTTCAGAAACCAACCCCTTTGGATGTTGAGCTAACGGGCTATTGTCCCAAACATACAAGGTCGCCGAATGTGGGTGAGCCGTGAACATTTTCACTAGGGTTTTATACGTTGGAGTATCAAAAACACTCTCGTTAAATATCACAATTAAGTAACTATGCACGATTCAACCCCCTGAGCTTCATGAACAACCACAAAAAAACCATAATGACTACCTCGGAAACCAAAGTAGAAAATGCAGCTCCCCTAGAACCGTATAGAGGAATGAGTTTGTAATTTAATATGACATTTAGCACCAACATGGTGATATTCATATAAATTAAAATATTTATTTTACCTTGACCAACCAAAGCGTTCGACATTGATGTGTAACCAAAAGCAATCAATAAATACCAGACTAATATTTCGTACACTTCGGACGAAAGTAGATATTTACCCCCGAACAAATTCGTGTACAAAAATTGGGAGCTAAAGAATAATATCGTCGATATCGTGCCGCCCAGTACAATCATGAAAATGAAAATTAATTGTTCATCCTTTCTCGCACTCACGTCACCATATGTTCTTCTTGAAAAGAAAGGCAATATCGCAGAACTCGCTGCAGAGCATATAAACATAAAGGGGTAGACAAAAATTGTTGCTCCTGCATAAAATGCTACTTCATCAATAGTTGATAAGTTATTGAGCATCAGGACATCGATTTTATTATAGACAACATTAAATATCGAAAGAATTAAAAATGGTGTAACTGCTTTAAAAATATTAATAACACTTGCTGTGTCTAAAATTGAAAAACCGTTAAAACCTTTTATGATACGTTTAAAAAAATAAAAAATTACAATTATGGATACTGCTAAAGCTACAGAAGGTATCCAATAAATCATTGAAGCACTAAAAGAAAACTTAAATATCAAAAAAACAAGTGTAAGCCTAAAGAGAGCTGTAATGATGTCTTTAATTACGATAACATATCTTTTTTCATTCGCAACTAATAACGCAAATATTGGTGTAGCCAAGCCCAATAGTAAGGTCAACAACCCAAAAGTTAAATAATTAGCAATCAAACTACTTTCGACCACAGCAAACACTGAAATGGTATAAGTAATCATTAACAAGGTGGTTACTGCAAATTGGTAAAAATATGCATTTGAGATTAATTCATCTCTTTTAGTGCAAGGGGTATTTAGCTGAAAATTTTTATTGTTAAATTCCTTTATGATATAACCTGTCAAACCACCATCGATGACAAATGAAAATATCGCAACAAAAGTTATAATTAAATTATATCTTCCATAATCACCAACCGAAAGATGCTTCATTAATATTAATGTGAATATTAATGTAAAAACCTGCGCAACACCGGTACCGATTATATAAGTAAATGTATTTGAAATTACTTTTTTAACCATCAACCAGTTTCTTCGTTAACTTAGGAATAATTTCTTCCCAAGTAAAGTTATTGATAGCATGATGTCTAATCGCATCAAAGTGTTGTTTGCTCACATCTTCATTGACTACGTTTTGAATGGCCTGACTCAATAAATCGCTATTTTTTGTTGGCACTATATCGCCGAGAACGCCTTGCTCAGTAATGTCAGCCGAACCTGAAACTTCTGTCGTAATGATATGACAGCCATAAAATGCTGCTTCTGCAAATACTAAAGGAAACCCTTCATAATTAGAAGATAACGTAAAAACTTTTGCTCTTTTGTAGAGTTTTACAATCTCCGCACGATCTTTTGAACCTAAAAACTTCACTTTACTTTTAAGCTGGGGATTACGAAGATAGAAACGTTCAATGTTGTTGTTAAATTCGACTTCAATTGGACCGACAAAAAAGAATGTCCAATCTTTCAAATCACAACGCTCTAAAGCCTTTAACATCAATTCATTATTTTTTTGTTCTGTCCCAATTCTGGCAATAGTTATAATGATATTTTCTTTTTCTTTATAATTTACAATCCCATATTTCGCTTCTAAATTTTTATCGCTAACCCCATTAGGGACTCTTATAAACTGACTCTCTTTATAAGTATTTCTATTTAAAAGTAAGTCATAAGCTTCTTGTGCCTCTACTGAAACTACATCGACTACAGTTCTGTAATAATTAAATACTGTTTTTTTTATCCAGCCTCTAATACCACTACCAGAAATTCCATTGTCTTTTTTAGCGTGTTCCAAATCTAAATCTAACTTCACATAGACTTTACCCGTCCGATTAATTATTTTGTAGATAATAGTATAAATATGTGTTGCAAAAGTAGAATGATATAAATTCAGCAAACTGATATTTCTTGAATTTAACAGTATGTAAATAATAATATTAATATCAAGTTTTCGATGAGAAACTTGTTTAACATATTTTTTTATTTCTCTATGCTCTATATTCCCAGAATCGCAAACTATATCATCTTGGAAAGAACTATTATAAGACAATACTTGAGGCTCAAGGGACATACTACGGGCTAAAGAACAAGTTATTATTCCAACATCCTTGTTTACATGCATATCATCAAAATCTGAAAAGATCGTTAAATATTTCATTTGAAGTGTCCCGCATCAGAAAAATGACTAGACATGATTCTCAACTCAGACAAACTCTTATACCACCAATGCGAGTTTTGAATATTTTGTATTACTTTGTCTTCAAAACGATTTTTAATAAAGATAGCAGGAATGCCGCCTACGATACTAAATGGTACAACATCTTTCGTAACTACCGCACCGGCGGCAATAATTGCACCATTGCCTATTGTTACTCCGTTCATTATACGAACTCCATCACCAATCCAGACATCATGCCCTATGATACAAGCCCAGTTTTTTTCATTCGTGCTTAGATAATCAGGAAGTTTTGCATCAAAGAAATCAAGACCCATTTTTTTCATTAACTCATGATTACCTCTATGAAAGGCTGGATGTGTCGATACATATTTAACGGGATGGTTTGAGCGTATTATTTCTACATTTTTAGCTATACTGCAAAAATTTCCGATTCTTGTTCTGAAAAAATAGGAGTTATCTCCAATATAAGTAGCGGTTCCTATATTGCTCTCAATTAAAGTAACATTATTTCCAATATAATTATTACCACCAAATATACTTTTATTTATATTAAATGAAGACTCTGTAAAAACATCTTCTTTCTTTAGCTTATGTCTTACTATTTTTAGTTTTATTCTTCTATATATCGAATGAAACATACATTACTCTTAAGCGAATGGAACGGGTTACAGCTTTCTCAGTTTAATGGCATGATATAAATTTAAACCTGTTCTATCCTTAGCTGATAGGAATGGTTCGGATTGTGTTGGCCAATCGATACCTATGTCCGAATCGTTCCACGCTATGGTGATTTCAGATGCTGGGTGATAATAATTGGTGCACTTATACACAAACTCAGCTTCTTCACTGGTGACATAAAATCCATGAGCAAATCCTTCGGGCACCCATAACTGGCGTTTATTATCAGCTGAAAGGTACTCACCGACCCACCGGCCAAATGTTGGGGAATCTTTTCTAATATCCACTGCAACATCAAACACTTCACCTGAAATCACTCTAACAAGCTTTCCTTGAGTATTTTCAGTTTGATAATGCAAGCCTCTGAGAATCCCTTTTTTTGATTTTGAATGATTGTCTTGAACGAACGCCGTAGGTTTACCCGAGACTAACTCTTCAAATTTTTTTTGTTGCCATGTTTCCATAAAAAAGCCACGTTCGTCACCAAAAACTGAAGGCTCGATTATTTTTACATCGGGTATGCTTGTGTCGATTACTTTCATTATAATGATTACTTATATTCTTTAATGTTATTTAATGCGGCTTTCCAATCACTTGGCGAAATACCAAAGATGCTGAAAATACTGTCACAATTTAATTTTGAGTTTGCCGGTCTTGGTGCCGGTGTAGGGTACTGTTCAGTACTGATCTCGTTGACCAATGGTAAACCTTCCAATATATCTGAAGATTGACCTTTCTCGAAAATTGCACTCGAAAATTGATACCAACTAACATGAGGACTGCCTGAAAAATGGTAACAACCTGCCACTTCAGCTCCCTCAGTAAGCAATTTTTCCATCATGACCAATAGAGATGCGGCGATATCACCTGCGTATGTTGGCCCACCGAATTGATCGCCAATGATGCCTAGTTCTGGTCTGGTTCTGGCCAATTTGAGCATAGTTTTAACAAAATTATTGCCGTGCTCGCCAAAAACCCAAGCAGTTCTCATGATCGCGAACTTTGAACAATACTTTACTATTTCTTGCTCACCTGCAAGTTTACTTTTCCCATATACCGTTTGAGGGTTTGTTTTATCGGTCTCAAGATAAGGAATCGTACTCGCTCCATCGAACACATAATCAGTCGATATATGCAGTAATGCTGCACCAACATGTTCAGCAGCCTGCGCTAAATATTTGGGACCATCTCGATTAATGGCGTAACTTAACTCTACTTCGCTCTCTGCTTTATCTACAGCCGTATGTGCAGCTGCATTGATAATTACATTTGGTAAAATATTAGAAACAATGTCTTTAACCTGCTTCTCATTAGTTATATCAAGTTGTTCTCGATCATAAGCAAATAATTCAATATCTTTGCGTGCTTTTAATTGCTCTACAAGACAATACCCAACTTGCCCGTTGGAGCCTGTGACAATGACTTTCATTTCAAAACCTTTGATTTTTTATCTTGAACGATACGTGAAAGATACTGTCCATATTCATTTTTCATCATAGGTTTTGCGATCAGAAGTAACTCATCATCAGACAGCCATTCATTACGCCATGCAATCTCTTCCAAACAAGCGACTTTTAGTCCTTGAATATTTTCGATGGTTTGAACAAAAGATGATGCTTCATGTAAGCTTTCGTGAGTACCTGTATCGAGCCACGCAAATCCTCTTCCTAATAATTCAACGCTCAACGTGCCGTCGTTTAAATACATTTCGTTGAGTGTTGTGATCTCAAGCTCGCCACGATAAGAAGGTTCAACTTGCTTTGCAAAATCAACAACTCGATTATCGTAAAAGTACAGGCCTGTAACGGCATAATTAGACTTCGGATGTGTCGGTTTTTCTTCGATTGAAATTGCTTTCATTTTGTCATCGAATTCAACAACACCAAAACGCTCAGGATCTTTTACTTGATAACCAAACACTGTCGCCCCCGTTTCTTTACTTGCCGCATTTAATAGTGTCTGACTGAAAGATTGACCATAAAAGATATTATCGCCAAGCACTAAGCAAACATTATCATCCCCGATAAACTCTTCACCAATCAAAAAAGCTTGTGCAAGACCATCAGGTGAATCTTGCACTGCGTAACTTAAATGAATGCCATAATCAGAGCCATCACCCAATAAACGCTTAAAGCTTTCGTTATCTTCAGGAGTCGTAATAATTAATATATCTCGAATACCCGCAAGCATTAACGTAGATATTGGATAATAGATCATCGGCTTATCATAAATTGGTAACATCTGTTTTGATGTGCCGCGAGTTAAGGGGTATAAACGTGTACCTGAGCCACCGGCTAAAATTATGCCTTTCATTGAAAAATCCTGAATTTGAGTACTCACACTCAAAACTTAATACGCTGAATAAAACACACGTTATGCTCATTTTTACAGTCATAACGTGCTAATTAAAATTACACTGATTATTATTGAAGGTGATGAAGAAAAACTAAAGCCCTAATCGTTCTCTCTGATAGGAGCCGTCTTGAACATTTCTGCACCAACCTTGGTTATCCAAATACCACTGAACCGTTTTTTTCAAACCTGTTTCGAACGTTTCTTCAGGTGTCCAATCAAGTTCACGGCTCATTTTGCTTGAATCAATTGCATAACGCCTGTCATGACCAGGCCGATCTTTAACGTAGGTTATTTGTTCTTGATACTGAGTTTCTTTTGGCACTAATACATCTAAGATTGAACATATCGTGTTTACGACTTCGATATTTTGCTTCTCGTTATGCCCGCCAATATTGTAGGTTTCACCTACTTTTCCATCTGTCACTACCTTATGTAGTGCTCTTGCATGATCTTCTACATACAACCAATCACGAATTTGATCGCCTTTGCCATAAATAGGTAATGCTTTACCTTCAAGTGCATTTAAAATCACTAGAGGAATGAGTTTTTCTGGAAAGTGATAAGGACCATAATTGTTAGAGCAATTAGTGACAATTGTTGGTAGACCGTAAGTACGTAACCATGCCCGCACGAGGTGATCGCTTGATGCTTTAGAGGCTGAATAAGGACTGCTTGGTGCGTATGACGTTTGTTCCGTAAACAGCGGTAAATCTGTTGAGTCACCCTCTGCTAGCTCATCTGGATGAGGCAAGTCACCGTATACTTCATCTGTGGAAATATGGTGAAATCGGAAGGCTTTTTTATCTCCGTCAGAGAGTCTATTCCAGTACTGTCTTGTTGCTTCTAACAAGGTATACGTGCCAACGATATTGGTTTGGATGAATTCACTTGGCCCTGTAATCGAGCGATCAACATGACTTTCTGCTGCTAAATGCATCACAGCATCAGGTTGATACTGATTAAAAACTCTTTCTAATTCAGTACGGTCGCAAATATCCACTTTTTCGAAAGCATAGCGTTCATTGTTTTCAATACTTACAAGTGATTCTAGGTTGCCAGCATAAGTAAGTTTATCAACATTAATCACACTATCTTGTGTATTATTGATAATATGACGAATAACAGCAGAGCCAATAAAGCCTGCGCCACCGGTAACTAAAATTTTCATCTTTGTTTCCAAAATCGTTAAATTTAAGCTCGATATTGTATACATCAAGCATTATAGAATTGAATTTATTCACTTTCCTACCTCAAACTATTTAACTAGTCTGAGACATTTTTTTATTTTAAGACAGTAATTTTAAGTTATCTAACTGTAGTTATTTGAAAAGACGTTTTTTGAAAAAAAAGTCTCAATAGACTAACTTTTTACTCTTTTTTATTAAAAGCAAATCTAACTAAAATTATTCCTACACCAAGCATTCCACCTAACATTGTCCCTAAAACACAAATCAACGCTCTTTTGGGCTTCGCTTTTTCTTCTGGCACTAATGCAGGATCAATCGTTTTAAATACGTATTCTTCACGCACTTTTGAGAACATGATGGTTTTGGTTTGCTCTTCAACTAGATTAAACAAGACGTTTCGAATATCAGCAACTTTAGTCTGTCTCAGTTCACTTTCTAGGAATTTGATACTTTTATTGGCTTCTTCAACATCACGTTTTTTCATTTCTGTGTTGATATCTGCAATTAACCATTTTACCCATTGCTGTGCTATGAATGGTGATTGATGCTCAATTGAAATGGTTACCATTCCTGTTTCTTTAGCTGTATTTACACTTAAAATTTTTGAAAACTCTTTATATGCTTCTTGCATTGAAGGTTGTGGATGTTTTGGCAGCTTTACCTCACGAACCCATTTCTGGCTGGTTGAATTGTATAGTTTCGGGTCATAGTTAATGGAATTATCAGTTCGATTCCATTCTTCAACCGCCATTAAATCAGGCAGAATGTTGTGCTTTTGAATAAAGTTACTGGTAAATTCACGAGATTTTAGGATTTGGATTGCTAATTGGCTTTTATCACCACTTGCTCCACCACCAAGATTAATGCCAGCTAAACTTGCAAGGCCGCCGAATTGACCTGCTAGAGCTGAAAGTCCCCCGCCTTGTTTTTCTGTCACTGGTGATAGTAATGCTTCTGATTTGTAGATGTTTGGTTGCATTAACGCAAATATAACAGAGCCTATAGCGAATACTGTTGTGATTGCGGTTATCAGCCATTTACCCTGCCAAATAGCAGAAAAGAGTTCTTTCAAGTCAATTTCATCGTCAGCTACGAAGTTTTGTGGAAGCTGTGGGTTTGTTTTGTTTTCCATATTTTCTTTTTTAAAGTCGGTTGTCTGACGGTTAAAAGATATTAAATGCTTTAAGCTTAATTGCTAACAGCTTAAAAACCTGAAGTCGCTGGATGCCCGATTTCTCGAGCATGACGACAAGTGTTTAAAATCACTGGATGCCCGTTTTCTCGAATATGACGGCAAGTGCTTAAAGTCGCTGGGTGCCCGATTTCACGAGCATGACGCCAAGTGCTTAAAGTCGCTGGTTGCCCGTTTTTCAAATATGACGGCAAGTGCTTAAAGTCGCTGGGAGCCCGATTTATCGAGCATAACGTCAAGTGCTTAAGCCACTTGATGCTCGACTAAAGCATTCGAGCATGACAATAGCATGCTCATAATTACGCACTTTTTGTTTGCATAAACTTAATGGCTTTGTTGACAAACTCTGATAATGTTATGTACTTTTTGTTTCGAATTATTTGCTCGATGATTGAAAGGTCGATGTTAAGGTAATCGTGTACCAGTCCGTTTCTCATGCCAATAATTTTTCGCCACTCATTAAGTTCATCAATAGTTAAAAGTCCATTTGAATGCAGTATTTGAAACGATTCATAAGCTTCATTTGTCGCTACACTTTGGATTTTCTTAACGCAGTGTTTTGCTAAACCAATACATAATTCCGTGTAAATTTGTAGCAATCTTTCCGCAGCCAAGTAATCACGTGTATTTAAACCTGTTTTTAATAAATCATTCGTCAAATGATTTAGCTCGTGTAGACAATGCTGGCTATGTTTATTAGCTTCTATCAAATAGGCCTTTAAACCAATGTCATCATTTGGCGTATTATTCAAGGCGATTTTCCTTTTGTAAGTAGTTGAGTTGACTCCACACCCTATTACATTCTGTATAAAATCGGTTGCTGCCGTCAGTGTATAACACGACCCCAGTTTCAATGATATTAAACGCTAAATATACTGGAGCACGGTTAACATCAACTACGCTAATTTTATCTTCTGGATACTGTAACGCAGTTGCTATGTCGAGCTTTAACAGGTTTGGTCTTAAATATGCATCCTCGTTAGATAAGCTAAAGTCTTTAAATGCGATAGCTAAATCATAATCGCTATTTTCATGTTCAGTGCCTTTAGCCCTAGAACCATAGAGCCACAGTACAGCTATATCTGCGTTATTTTCTGCTAGTTCTTTTAGCTGTTTGATAATGTCATTTTGTTTGCTTGTCATAGTCTTAAAGATTATGGGCTTACGATGGTATAACGTCAAAATTTTTGAATTACTGGATGCCTGTTTTTTCAGGCGTGCCGTCAAAAGTTTTAAGGCGCTGTGTACCTGATTTCTAAGGTATTACAGACAAAAGCATAAAGTCTCTGGATACCAGCCTTCGCTGGTATAATGGTTAGTTATTAATTCTCGCAATCGACGCTACGGCTACTGCACTGTTGTAGATGACACTTGTAACTTGTTGCCATACTGTAAGCGTGTCTTTATATTCCGTATCTAAAGGTACAATAATGGTGTCTCCCGCCATCATTTGTGTCCCGTTTGAGAACCATGTTTCGTTCGGGAATATTACCGAACCATTGGCACGAAGAATGTAGCTTCTATTTTCGTCGGCACGTTTTCGTGGGCCGCCTGCCATCTCGAGATATTGATCGAACGTATCGTTTGCTATATATCTGTGTGTGCTCGGGTATTGTACTTGGCCCATCACAGAAACCGTTTGATTTTTTGAAGGAATATACAGTTCATCATTTGCTTCTAGCTGAAGATCGGCATCTTTAACACCTGTAATAATTCCTCTTAAATCAATACTCAGTCGACCAATTACTTCAATATTTTCTAATTGATTGAGCATTAATTGTGCTTGCTCGAAACTGATTGTACCACCGTCTTTGGTTAATGCTTTGGCTGCGATCTCTCGGCGAAGTTCATCAGCTAGCTTGCGGACTTGCTCTTTCTCTTTGGCTTTAACTGAGTCACGTAAGAAGATTGCACCAAAAGTAAATGCGTCATGCGTTAAACCGCCTGCACGCTCTAATACATCCACCATGGTTTCGCCACGTTGGATGCTGTAAGTACCAGGGAAACGCACTTCACCTTGTATTGTTACCCAACGTGTTTCTTGCCAATCTGGGAGTGTTCTTATGGTTAAGATGTCTCTCGACTGCAGTTTTACATTATTCGCATTATCGTTTTTGAGTGCTTTACCAATGTTGATGGCTTTGTGCTCTAAAGACACACCGACTTCTGGGTTTACATTTTGACGTGTTAGCTCAGCTGAAAGTGTATAACTGCCTTCCTCTAACCCGCCTGCTGCAGATAACAAATCGGTTACTCGATTTTTGTCACCAATAGGGTAGACGCCTGGAAAGCGGACATTACCATTAACCTCTACAAGTTGCGAAGCTTCACCTAAGCGAGTCTGCTTTCTTAACTTTGATACTACAGGTGCTAACTGCTCACCTCTTTCAGCGTATTTGAATATAATAATTTGATCGCGAGGTTGCAGTGTTAAGTTATTCACTGAAGTAGGGTTGTTAATTGCTTTACCAATTGAGAACTGCTTAACCTTGATATCACCATGTGCATTGGCTTGTCTAAGCACCAATGAGTAATCTAAGTCCGCAGTTACCTCTAAGTCACCCCAGATTGATTGGAAAATATCAGCGACTTTTATGCCTTTCTTCCATTGATATTGCCCTGGGCGAACAACGGCTCCTACTACGTCGATGGAGTTATCGATTCGTTCTGATGATGATTTAACTTGAATGGTATCGCCATCTTTTATGATTTCATTTTTATCCGATGCTGATTTTAAGCTAAGTGATAAAACTGTTTTTAAGTGCTTTTCGTTAAATCGTTCTAAAGCGATAGCTTGAGGGTAACCAGTAGCTTTTATGCCGCTTGCCATATTAATTACATCAGCTAGCGTTTCTTTACCCTTCAACTCGTAAATTGCAGGCCTTCTAACTTCGCCATCAATACTTACGTGTGCTTTTGCGGCTGGGATAAATACTACATCACCCGATTGCAACCGAAGGTCATGCGAGGTATCACCTTTTAATAGCAGGTCATACAGGTCTAATGCACCGATTAACTTGCCTTTGCGTTTAAGCTGAATGTTACGAAGTGAACCTATATCGCTTAAGCCACCTGATATGTATAAGGCTTGTGTAAGCGTCGATAAACTTGAAACGGTGTAAGAACCAGGCTTATAGGCCTCACCAGCAATGAAAATTCGGATTGAACGAAGCTCACCCATACTGATATTCGACTCGACGCCGATCATTGAATGACTGATCTTAGATTTTAGTAACTGTTTTACTTCTGCAAAGCTTAACCCGACTAGTGAGATAGGGCCGAGTTCAGGGAATTGAATTGCACCGTCACGCTGAACGGTTAACTGATAGTCGTTACTGTCTTTACCGTATAACTGAATATTAATGGTGTCGCCAGGGCCAACCATATATTCTGACGGCACAGGTACGTCTGACACTGGTGCAAAGGTTGATGGCTCACCTGCGAATAATTCGATGCCGAATAATTTTAGTTTTTTAGCTTTTTCAGCATTCTCAGTTTGCTGTGCATCTGTGACTTCTGATTCATCAACTACCAGCTCACCGTCTTCATTTAAGACAAATTTACTTTTGGTTTTTGTGTCGTCACAAAACACTAGGCCTTCTTCGTTTGACTGCCGTTTAGCTGAATAGCTGTCTTTTTCTACACAAGCTTTTTCACTCTTACGCTCACCCACTAAGGTAGGATTAGTTACTTGTGCATTAGCACTGCTGCCTCCAGTAAGTGATGACAAATCGACACCATACTGTTTAGCCAACTTGGCTTGCTCAGATTTTGGCAATTGTTTGAATTGCTCAATCATTTGAGGTGAAGGTGTTACTGCTAGCGCTTGAACGCTACTCAAAGCAACTAGCGTTAGTCCTGCTGCAAGAAGTGATTTTGCTTTTGGAAACACGTGTTATCTCCGTATTTGTGGTGTCTTTCTTTAGGTACCGAATTATTTTTAATATTGCATGTTAATGCTATGCAGTATCTTAGAATTATTGAGCTCAGATATTCGCCGCTAGTTGTTGCAGGCGATAAAAAATTTTTTAATCATACTCTGGTGCAATTGATAAAAGCATTCAGAGACATGCATTGCATGTCGCACACTACCGATCCGCGTGGCGGACCAGAGGCCCTTCGGCGGTAGCTAATAGAGTGAAACTGTTCACTCTATTGCCTTTCAGGTGCAATTGACACATCAACAAAGACATGCTCTGCATGTCGCACACTACCGATCCGCGTGGCGGACCAGAGGCCCTTCGGCGGTAGCTAATAGAGTGAAACTGTTCACTCTATTGCCTTTCAGGCGATCTAGAAATAGCAAACAAAGTCAAAAGATGACATGCGTTGCATGTCGCACACTACCGATCCGCGTGGCGGGCCAGAGGCCCTTCGGCGGTAGCTAATAGAGTGAAACTGTTCACTCTATTGCCTTTCAGGTGCAATTGACACATAAACAAAGACATGCTCTGCATGTCGCACACTACCGATCCGCGTGGCGAGCCAGAGGCTCTTCGGCGGTAGCTAATAGAGTGAAACTGTTCACTCTATTGCCTTTCAGGCACAACCGATCCGCGTGGCGGGCCAGAGGCCCTTCGGCGGTAGCTAATAGAGTGAAACTGTTCACTCTATTGC
>NZ_JAFEUN010000034.1:0-9198 GCF_016900895.1 Parashewanella hymeniacidonis | reverse complement strand
GTAGCTAATAGAGTGAAACTGTTCACTCTATTGCCTTTCAGGCACAACCGATCCGCGTGGCGGGCCAGAGGCCCTTCGGCGGTAGCTAATAGAGTGAAACTGTTCACTCTATTGCCTTTCAGGCACAACCGATCCGCGTGGCGGGCCAGAGGCCCTTCGGCGGTAGCTAATAGAGTGAAACTGTTCACTCTATTGCCTTTCAGGCACGCTACCGCCCATGGATTTCGGCTTCCAACTTGCCCTTCATCATTTTATATTCAGTTAAATCTAGGATTTATCTTCCACTGAAATTTTACATTTTTAGAACTTGTTTTAATAAATTGGCGCTTATTAAAGACCATTCTGAGGATGTTTGCAAAGGATAGTGTCACAATTTAGACAGTTACTTTTTCTACCATTTCACTTGCAACATTTACCCGTTTCATTTTTCCTAAAATATTCAATAAGACAAAGCATCTTTTCTCTCCTGATGCTTCATCAAAAATTCCTTCAACTTCTGCAAACGGGCCTTCTGAAAAGCGAACCTTGTCACCTTTCTTTATATCTTCTGACGTTTCAGGTTCAGAATTTGAGAGCTCAGCCAATTTGATTTTGATACGAGTAATTAATTCTGGATCGAGCGGCAACATATCTTCTTTTACACCAACAATTTGATTCACACCACGTGTGGAATGAATACGACTCACAGGAAACTCCTGTGGGTTAAAGTTGATAAAAAGATAGTTGGGGAATAGAGGAACTTGCGTATTCTGAATCTTCCCTGATCGCTGCTTTTTACTTTCTGATATTAAAGGAAGGTAGGTTTCAACACCTTGCAATTCTAGGTTTTGTTTAGCTCGAATTTCATTTCGAGGCTTACAATATAACAAATACCAAGCTTTCATTGCTTTTCCTATTAAACCAATACCACAGACATCCTTTTATCGAGATTGGGATAATATCAAAAATCTGCAATACGAAAAAGATAATATTAATGTATCAATAGTGAATGCCCAATATATATACTACTCATAACTTTCTACGCTTTATTTTTAAAACTAAATAACATTAAAGTCATACTGTTATAACCAAATCCTCCTTTTTTTATTTGATGTTCAACTTCTGATGCCGCTTTGTCATTGTGTTTGTGACACCACTCACTACGTTCACTTTTTCACCACCTAAGGTTACAAAATTGACTTTAGTTCAACACAAAAGGTATATACAATGTGATTTCAACAAAATTACAAACTCACTGACTAATTGTTTAACAATTTGCGGTACTGCTAGCACAACTGGCAAATATCGAAAAGGTGACATAAAAGCAGTTAAAAAAAATTAGTATGCGGTAGTCTATTTTTTTCGCATACAAACAATCACGAGCTTAAGGTGGAATTTTAAATGAGTGCAGCAAAACCTCAGGGAACAATGCTGGGACATCCAAAAGGATTATTCCTGCTGTTCACAACTGAAATGTGGGAGCGTTTCAGTTATTATGCGATGAGAGCCATTCTAGTACTTTATCTAGTAGATAAAGTTCAATCTGAAGGTGGTAATGGACTTGGTTGGAACCAAGCAGATGCAATCTCTTTATACGGTACTTTTACAGGTTTAGTCTATTTAACACCACTGTTAGGTGGCTGGATTGCTGATAACCTTCTTGGACAACGTAAAACCATCATGATTGGTGGTGCATTAATGGCTTTAGGTCAATTTACGCTTGCCTTCCCTCACTCGATGGTTCCTGGCCTTGAAACTGAAATGTTCTACCTTGGTTTGTTTACACTGATCATAGGTAACGGTTTATTTAAGCCAAATATTTCAACCATGGTTGGTGATTTATACGAAGAAGGCGATCATCGTCGTGACGGTGCATTCACCATCTTCTATATGGGCATCAATTTAGGTGCATTCCTAGGTGCAATCGTAGTTGGTTCAATCGTCGCTTATTACGATGGTAACTATCAAGTTGGTTTCTTAACCGCTGGTATTGGTATGGTTTTATCTTTAATCATACAAATGGTTTTTGCACAAAAGCTATTAGGTGATATTGGTAATGTTCCAGCAGCAAAACTAGAGAAAGAGCGTAACGCCAGTAACGGTAATACGCGTAAAGAACCTCTAACAAAAATCGAACGTGACCGCATTAAAGTTATTATGGTTATGGGTTTATTCACTATTATCTTCTGGGCTGGCTTTGAGCAAGCTGGCGGTTTGATGAATTTATTCACCAATGACTTTACCGACAGAATGCTAGGTAGTTTTGAAGTACCTACAACTTGGTTCCAGTCTCTTAATGCGTTATTCATTGTAATTTTTGCACCTGTAATCGCTTCGATTTGGATTAAGCTTGGTAGCAAAGAGCCGAACTCTCCTGTTAAGTTTGCTTTAGCTTTGTTCTTCTTAGCGGTTGGTTTCTTATTCATGATCGGTGCTGTTCTTGAGTTAGGTGGTGACGCTGGCGGTAAATCAAGCATGTGGTGGTTAGTGGGTGCATACTTCTTCCACACAATTGGTGAGCTTTGTTTGTCTCCAATTGGTTTATCAATGGTAACTAAACTTGCTCCTCTCAGAATTATGTCTCTGATGATGGGTGCTTGGTTCCTATTTATTGCTGCTGCAAACAAAATTGGTGGTGTTGTTGGTTCATTCATCGGCCATGATGGTACGGTTGAAGAGCAACTTGCGAATGCTATGGGTATTTTCTCTGGTATCGCTATCGTGTCCGTTGCGTCAGGCATTATCCTTTACTTTATGGCTGACAAGCTTGTTGATTGGATGCACGGTGCCGAAGATGCAGACCATGCACACACAACAATTGAAGCGATTGAAGAAGAGCTTGCAGTAACGGCTGAACATGAAGCTATTAAGCATTAATATCTGATTTAATACAGCTGAAATAAAAAACGCCTCAAATGAGGCGTTTTTTATTGTTGAATATTGAATATTGATTGTTGATTATTGATTATTGATTGTTGATTGTTGATTGTGATTGTTTCGCACTTCTTTACTTATTAAATGTATGTCTATTCACAAACTGCATACACTCTTTAAGAAATACCGTTAAGCCCCAACTAAAGTCTCAATTCAATATATCCACCGGACGGCACTTCATTATTTTGCACTAGACCAACAAATTGATTGTTCAACAGTAAAGGTTTATGTTCAGGGTTACTGGTCGAAATGCACAGGTGTTCACCACGATTTAACGTTCGATATTGAGTACTTGTTTTTCCCCAATTGTTCATACCAAGCTGTAAGGTGTCTGATATCGCCAATGGCATTAAGCCTTCAGTATTTCTGAGGTAGCACCTTAATCCTTGTCCAGCTTGTGCAATTGCGGTTCGGTAACTTCTTAAATCAACGGTTACGTAAATCATATCAATGAAAATATCCAAGCCCGATTTTGCAATACGATCGTTTAAGTAACTCATCATATTAAAAGGCTCAATAACCGATTGGCTCTTTCCCATTCTGAACGCTTTGAGTTTTTGATTTACTAAACTTCTCAACAATACACTTGCGAAGCCAGCTCTGTCATCTTCTGGTTGGAAGTGAGCCATGTACATGAGTAAATGTTGCTCACCGACTAATGTGGAGTCAATTAAATAGCTGCTAATATCTTCTTTTTTAAATAGGCTGTAGCAAACGTCTGCGGCAGGATAATTAATTTCAGCAGCAGGAAATAATTGTTGTTGAATACAATTAACCGCTTCGACGCTTTCTTCAACGTACTCTAAGTTACTTTGAAACTCTTCGTAGGCTAATTCATCAACAATTTCGGAAGGCACATCATCAGACTTATCAGACAGGCATTGCTGAATAGCGTGCTCAACAACGTATAAATCATCAATCGGTTTAATTAGATAATCGCTGGCGCCAATTCTGAGTGCTTCAACAACATCTGTCATGACGCTATTCCCTGACAACACAATGGAGGGAATCGATGCATTAATGTCTGTAAGTGATTTCAGAAGCTCTAAGCCGTTTAACTCTGGGGAAGAAAGATCGATTAAAATAAGATCAAATCGATGCTTTTTGAAATAGGACAGCGCTTTACTATCGTCCTCAGCGACGGAGACATTGGCCCCTTGCTGAGAAAGAAATTCAAAAGTATTAGAACGAAACTTTGACTCTTGCTCAATAAACAAGATAGAAACATCATTTAGCGCCATTTTCTCACCTTAATTCAATTGGTGAATGTTTATCCGTAAACAAGCATTCCCTAAACTTCTTTTTTTGATGTCGTTATGCTTTGTATAACTTCATTTTTATCCCTAAGAAGCTCTACAATTTGTATACAGTATTTAACTTATAACACCAGTATTGAAGTTTCGCTAATTTAATTCGTCAAGATAATCATTAATAAGCTCATCATCACCCTGTTTTTGGGTAACCCTTCCATCATGAAGTTTAAAATCAAGATGTTGTAGATAAGCATCTTTAACAAATGTGTAAGGATCTAATGCGTTATCGAGCAGTTTTTCTTGAGGGATCGCCTTAACTCGTGTGTTTATACCATCTAAGCCAACTTTGGCCACTTTTTGCCAGAAGTTTAAGTCTGAAAGTGGGAAATATAGGTCATCAACCCAATTACTTGCAAGTTCGCGAGTCACTGTCGGTCCATAAGCAGGCAGCATAAAATACGGCCCATTTGGAACACCGTAGTAGCCTAAAACTTCAGCAAACTCATCCTGCTTTCTTGGTAACCCCATTTTATCTGCGACATCAACCAAGCCTAATATGCCAAATGTAGAGTTAATCGTGAAACGACCACCGGCATTCAGTGCCCATTTCCATTTACCTTGTAAAGTGTTATTCACCAAAGAGGAAGGCTCATCTAAATTGTGCACAAAATTATCGACACCATCTTGCATAAAATTTGGTACGTAATCATTGTAGCCATGTGCAACGGGTCTAAGCACATATCTGTCTAAATAGTTATAATTGAGATTCCACATGGCTCTGTTAAAGCTTTCGAAAGGATCTCTTTCATCCATATACTTTACTTCAGTTTCAGGCTTTCCTTTTTGTGGCTCGGCATGAGTATCGCCTTTGTGTTTCTCTACAGAATGAGCAAGACCTGTAAATGATATCGATGCGATAGCAACTACCAGTGCAAGATTAAGTTTCATGTATTCCTTGGTTTCCAATATTATTAGCTGAATAATTATAAGTAATTTTAACATTTGGTAAAATCACTTTATTTATAATTCAATGAGTCGATATATGTACAAAGTAATACCAACAGAGTAAATATGACAAATTTCAATCGTATTCCGTCTGCCGAGCTAAGCTCTACCCCGATGAAGAACCACCCTCTCTCGCAGCTGTCATTACATAAACTCAGCACTCCTCAGTTAACAGGCCATCAGCCTTTAATAATTAAGGGAGCTCATTATTTTATTGACCCGTTATTACTGCCAAAGGTTTCATCATCAACCACATTTGCAACATCTCAAGCAAACATTCAACCTCATGACCTCTTTGTGTTTTCTCAAGGATCTTTTCAAAACCTATCACTAACACCTCAGTTTAAGCAACTTTTACTGACCATGCCTCTATTACCTGAACATTCTGCTTTGCATTTTCTTGGGTTCGGCAATGTGAAAGGCTGCTATTTGTATTTTTGCGGTAAAAAGTTTCAAGTCAAAGAAAAAGCATTCAATGACACAACTGTTGTGGTTGAATTAGACTCATCGAGTAAGCAAGTCAAGCTAACAACAATGAACTTAGTTGCTTCGCTGCCATTGATTGAGGCATCAAACTCATCTGTTCCGCTTAATCAAACTCAAGGAAATCCTAATCACTCTTATTTTTCTCTGCTTAACTCTTTATTTAACAAAGTGATTCAACGTAATGGACACCGAATCGAGTTGCCCTCTTCAAATAACCGGCTTACTAAGCGGATTAGAAATTTAGGTGCTAGCAATATTCAAAGCGAATTAACTCAACAACAGCCGCATGAAACAATCGCATTAGCGAATATACTAAAAATCCCACGTTTAAAGAATTTACTGTCTTGGCATCAGCTTCAAACAGAGCTCACAGAGGTCTCTGTTTTGAGACCAGCAGATACCAATGCGAGTACAACCTTGTCGTTTGCTCAATCCATTAAGTTTATCTGGCAGCTTTTGCTGCTAAAAAGTGACAGTTCCCATGCAAATAGCTCATCGATTCAAGCTTTAAAGCAAAATTTATATTATCAACAACACATTGAGTTAGAAAGGATATTTGAGATTGATGATTTACACGTTTTTGACAAAGTAAAAAACAAAATAATTCAGTATCAGTCTGCATCTCATTTCTCTGACGACAAGATATCTTGGTTCTTTGGGCTACCTTACTGGCAACAAAATCAACTTGAATACTTTGAGGGGCATTATCTGCAAGAAAGAAATAATGAGAGTAATAATGAATTGCACGCTTGGAAACTAACACTTAAGTTCAACATTAGTCTAGGCTCACTTCTGGTTACGGTCAAAAGTAATCACTCACATGCGCTCACCATAGAGTTATCTTCTAATCACGCTGCACTCATTGATAAAATCAATGTATTTGTAAGTCATCTGATATCAAAAGTCGAACCGATAGGTTTTAAAGTAAACTCAATAACCGTAATCCAAAAAACGATACCGATAAGCTTATTATCAGACGTAAATGCATTTATTAAGGTTTCTACATGACCGAACAACAAAAGCAAGCTACAGCACTCACATATAGTGGAAAGGGTGCACCTTTTGTATCAGCCAAAGGCAAAGGTGTCATCGCTGCTGATATTATTGCGTTGGCAGAACAGGCTGGTGTGCATATACATCAAGACAAGCATTTGAGTGATTTTTTACAAACGTTAGATTTAGGCGAAGAAATACCGGAAGCGCTGTTTCGTTTGATCGCTGAGATTTTATCGTTTGTTTATATGCTGGAAGGTAAGGATCCTAGAGATATGTAATACCCAATTTGGGTGGGCATTACATAAAAAAAATTTATGCTTCTTGTTTCGCGCCATGCAATCGAATTAATAGTTCTGCTTCTGCACGCGGTAACTCACACTCAGCAACAATTTCCTTGATATCTGCGCCGAGTGAAACCATTTTCATGGCTCGAGTATACATTCTTGATTGTGGCTCTTCTTGCTCAGCTTCATCAAGTCGAGCTTCATACTGTTTTAACTTCTTTTCAAGCTCAATCACTCGGCGTCCAACACCAATCGTTCCATTACGAAGCTCTTGAAGTTCTTTCTTAAAGATATCTCTTTGTTTCTCAGTATCTTTAACTAGAGTGGTTAGCGCATCAACTTTAGAACGCTGCTTGCCAATTTGCTTTTGCAAATATAAAACGAGACCAAGGCAAGCAGTGGCATAAAACAAGGCTGCAATTAATAACTCATTTCCCATTATTTACGCCCACTCCCTAATAAAATACTTTACAAACTGAATTATAGTTGAGCGATTTCATTCCACTCTTCATCTGACAGGAGTTTATCAAGATCAACCAAAATTAATAGCTCTTCACCGCGATTACTTACGCCCTGAATAAACTTAGCACTTTCTTCAGTACCTACATTAGGCGCATTATCAATTTCAGAACCTTTAAGATAAACCACTTCAGCTACGCTATCGACAAGAATACCAATAACTTGCTTTTCAGCTTCAATGATCACAATACGCGTCGCATCATCAACGTCAGCACTTGGCAGACCAAAACGAGCACGTGTATCGATAACGGTTACGACATTACCACGTAGATTAATAATACCTAATACATAGTGAGGAGCACCGGGTACAGGTGCAATTTCGCTATAGCGCAATACTTCTTGGACTTGCATTACATTGATGCCATAGGTTTCATTATCAAGCCTAAATGTCACCCATTGCAGCACTGAATCATCCTTGCTGGCAGATACAGCTAAATTTTTTGAATCTGTCATAGTTACCTCAATTAATCGAATCTTGACAATTTAGACCCTTATCCAACATTTGGATCAAAGCATCAACATTTAAAATTCCGCACATTTTATCTTTGACCACGCCAGCAAGCCATGGTCTTTTTCCTGTTTTTTGGCGCCAGTTCACTTTTGACTTATCAATGGTGTCAGCGCTGATAAGTGATTCACACGCCAAGCCCCAATCACTGCCCTCTAATAATACAACATACTGGTAACTTATGCTGGCTTTAAGTTCATCAGTATATTTTTCTGGCATGACCCAAGCTGCGGTATCAACTACGTTTACATTTTGCTCACGATTGGTTTGGACACCGTTAAACCAAGTAGGCCTTCCCAGTATATTGGTACAATTGGCAGAGTTAATAATCCCACCAAGGTTTACTAAAGGAACTGCCAGTACTAAACCTCCGACAGAAAAATATAAGACCTGAAATTCTTCATCTAATATATCGGCAAGAAGTGGCTTTGTTTCAGGCTTTATTTCAGTTTTTTTGGCAATGACTTCTTCTGTTACAAATGAGACTTCAGCTTTATCAGTAACGTCATCTATTACTGTTTTCGTCTCAGTTGGAATCGTGGAGAGTAACGCTTGTAACTCTTGCTCTTTTTGTTGTTTGACTTCTTTTTCTTCTGGCTCAGCAAAACTGAGCTTCTGACTCGTTTTAGTGTCTTTTAAAAGAACAGAAAAGAAATCAACAACGGTGGCATCAACTTTATTAACCATTACCTACACTCTTTGAATTCAGATAAGTTAATAAGCCACTGTATGCCTTAACACCTCGGCTGTTAGACACATAATGTGAAGCTGGCAAATGCGCCAAACTTGCATCACGAAATTTTGTATCTACGGGAATGACATTCTGCCAAAGTGTGTTTTCATAGTTTTCTTGTAATTCTTTTAGTGCTTGCAGAGAAGCTTTTGTTCTTTTGTCGAACATCGTTGGCACAATAGTATATTGGTAACGAGTATTTTGAGAACGCCCCATCAACACCATGGTTTTCACCATTCGATTCAAGCCTTTTAATGCTAAAAACTCTGTTTGAACAGGAATGATAATATGCTCACAACACGCTAAAGCATTAACCATCAAAACACCAAGTACAGGTGGACAATCCACAAGTACATAATCGTAATTATTTTCGATCAAAGGGAACCCATCAAACATGGGTAACAAATTAAGAAGAAAAATCTGAGGAGAAAAGCTTTATTTTTGAGATAATAAGTCAACCACGACAACTATCAAAATAAAATGGCGATTCTGAACAAAACA
>NZ_JAFEUN010000033.1 GCF_016900895.1 Parashewanella hymeniacidonis | reverse complement strand
CAACTCTTTACGCTTACGTTTTGCACGTTTAAGCACTTTGCCTGATGAACTAATAAACACCATGTGGAAAATGTTCTTTGCAATATCTAACCCAATTGTTATTTTAGCCATGTGACTCTCCTCGTTAAGTTTTGTCGCTTTTTCCTCAACATATCATGGCGCATTGTGACGCCGAAGAGAAGTGGGGAGAGTCCATACCATTATGATACCTGAAGATGCTCGATTTCAGCGAGAATCAGCAGATAATATTCGTAATCGAATCAAGATAATCGGCCTCATGTGAGGCCGCTTTATTATTCTTCTACCAGAATGTCACATTGATACAGATGTTTTTGTCCAGTGAGTGATTTAGATAGCTTAGGCAGCAAATCTGCCATTTTATTTTGAAGTGTCCAAGGTGGGTTGATAACAAACATACCAGATGACGTCATTCCATGTCCTGATGAATCTTCAGCGAGTGCAAGCTCAAAGCGCTGAATATTTTTAATACCGCTTTCTTCTAATGCTTTTTCCATTAAATCAACGTTTTTTCTGTCTACAACTGGGTACCAAATGGCGTAAGTTGCGGTACTGAATTTTTTATAAGCCTTGATGACAGATTTGATAACAAGCTGATACTCTGTTTTTATTTCATAAGACGGGTCGATTAATATCAAAGCTCGACGACTTGCCGTTGGAACAAGCCCAAGCATGCCTTTTAATCCATCGCTTTTGGTGATTTTTACTTTACGATTGCGGTTTATATTATTTGAAAGGTGCTCAAAATCCTGTGGGTGTAATTCAAATAACCAGCCTTTATCCTGTGGACGTAAAAAATATTTTGCGATAGCGGGGGAACCAGGATAAAACTCAAGTTCGTTAGTTTGGTTAAACGAGTTAATTGCTTCAAAATAACTTTTAATTTCAGGGAATTGCTCAGCGTCTAATTTCGCAATGCCATTGGTATATTCTTGTAGTTTTTGCATATTTTTAGAGTGTAAATGATAAAGCCCTGCTCCAGAATGAGTGTCGATATATTCGAATGCTTTATCTTTTTTTCTTAAGTGTTCAAGTATCTCAATTTGAACAATATGCTTGAGTACATCGGCAAAGTTGCCGGCATGAAAAGAGTGTCTGTAACTTAACAAGAGGGGCCTCAGATCGGCTTTTATTTCGATTGTGGCATATGATCTTGATATATAGGCGAAGAGTCAATCTATATAAAATAATTTATCAGAGTAAAATGGTGATAGTTTTACTCTGATAAATGACGGTTACGATAACTTAAAGCGAGTGATGATCTCCTGAAGTTGACCAGCTAAAGCACTCAGTTCAACACTTGCTTGGGCTATTTGCTCTGCACCAGCCGCATTTTCTGTCGCTGCAAATTTAATGTTTTGCATGCTTTCATTAATTTCTTCGGTGGCTGAAGATTGCTGAGATACGGCTGTAGCGATTAACTCAGCATTTTCAGCAATGTTTTGAATCTCTTTCAACGCATCAGAAATTAAAATAGCGCTGTCATTAGCTGAATTAATGGTTTTCTCAGCTAATTGATTTGATTCACTCATTGTTCTTACGGCTGTAGAAGTACCTTGTTGTAAGTGACCAATCATATCTTCAATATGGCTGGTAGACTCTTGAGTTTTATGAGCAAGCTGCCTTACTTCATCAGCAACAACGGCAAACCCTCGACCTTGCTCTCCAGCTCTTGCAGCTTCAATAGCGGCGTTAAGCGCAAGTAGGTTTGTCTGTTCAGCAATGCCATGAATCACTTCTAATACGCCGCCAATTTTTTGTGAATCAGTGGCAACTTGCTTAATGGCATCTGTCGCTGAACTCACCTCAGTGGCTAACTCAGACATATTATGAATGGTTTGTTCAATCTGTTTATTGGCACTTTCAGAAGTAGTATGTGCTTGATTAGACAACTCTGAAACATTAATGGCATTTTTAGCGACATCGCTAACCGTTACACTCATTTCATTGAGTGAAACCGATATACTCTCAATATTAGCTTGTTGTTCAGTTAAACTGTTCGTTGCTTGGAGGCTGACAGCACTGGTTTCTTCCGAAGTGCTGGCTACCTGCTCTGAAGCTTGTTGTAAATCAAAGACCATATTTCTCAGATTTTTACTCATTTGCAGCATGGATTTAAACACACCGGTTGCACTCGGGTTTTCAGCTTGTTCTTTTAATACGCCGTCTGCAATATTTTGAGATAGCAATTCCATATCATTAGGCTCACCACCTATTGGGGTCATGATTGATTTTGATATAAATAAAGACACCGCAAGAATTGAAACCACAGCAATAACAATGATGATCAATAATTCGTAAACCATAGTGTAGACTGGTGCATATGCTTCATTTCTATTTATTTCAGATATAAGTGCCCAATGAATCCCGAAGAAATCGATTGGGGCATAGGCTGATAACACTTCATGGCCATTATAATCAGTGATGATTTGTGAACCAGTTTTACCTTGAAGTGCCAATTCAACCGACTTTGTTTGTACGC
Organism: Parashewanella hymeniacidonis; assembly: GCF_016900895.1. Taxonomy (GTDB): domain Bacteria; phylum Pseudomonadota; class Gammaproteobacteria; order Enterobacterales; family Shewanellaceae; genus Parashewanella; species Parashewanella hymeniacidonis. The sequence continues at coordinate 36,115 of NZ_JAFEUN010000033.1, read as the reverse complement.
CGTTTTCACTAATGCTTCCAGCAAAACTATTGTTAACACTGTGCTTATGAGGGTCAAGAAATGAGTCAGAGCGCATTCTGAAGTCACTACCAACAAGGTAGGACTCACCTGTATCACCCATGCCTTGTCGTTCTTGCATAATTTCATTTAGGTTTTCAGATGAAAACTGAAGTGCAATAACGATTGGTTGCTCATTGATATCTTCTAAATATGTACCAATAAAAGCTTGAGGAGCATTTTGGCTTGGTTCGTAAGGAGCAAAGTCTTCTACAATAAAATTTTTATATTTAATTACGCTTTTATATAAGGACGCTAAATTAGAATTTTTAAAGGGACCTAAATTTAAATTAGTTTTGTAATCGGATTCTTTTGCAACAGAATAAACTACTACTCCGTCACTATTAATAACAAATAAGTCGTAATAATTTTTTAACTTAATGAAATCTTCTAAAACCGGACTATGTTTATGGGTAAGTTCTTCTAAATTAAACTTTGAATCAGTATGAATAATATCTTTTAAAATATCCTTAGCAAGGAGTGTATCCGCTTGAGTTCGCTTTAAAAATCTATTTACCTGCAAAGTTTTTATTGAGCGCACACTTTCAAGCTGGTTATAAACTTGAGAAGAAATCGATGCTTTCGCAGTATATATTGCAATTATCCCTAAAACTAGTGTTGGTATTAAGCCTATTGCCATAAAAGCAATAAGTAACTTATTTTTAAGTTTCAACTTTAGCTCCCTCTAAAAAGCGTAAAATATTTGAATGCAATTAATTTAAATAATTTCGAGATATATTTTGATCGGAAAAAAGACCTAAATAAAAGTATTAGAACTTTGTTAAAAAGACAAGTGCTAAAGTAATGTAATTACTATGTTATAGGAAGAGCGTTTTAGATTGTTTGATGTAAAATTATACAAAAAATCACCGATTTTGATTCTTAACATACAGAAGTGAACAAACACTGCACTTAACGGTGAGGCGTATTGTTAATTAAGGCTGAAGCAGGCTGATAAATTACTGTTTGTATTTAGCTGCCGTAATAAATTCACCAAATGTCTCACACCATATGATCACACTGTTGAATTCACTTATATTTACATCTTCTGGAACATTAACAATGAACCCATTGAATGAGTTAATACTCGCAATTTGAGTCATTTGATGTTTATGCTTCTTGAAGTCAACTTCAGTGTCGACAAATTTTGGAGACAAATAGAGGCGATAATCTGGGCCAGGTGCAAGCTTGCCTTTGAAGGCGATGTTGCGTTCACTAACTGAAAGCAGTCCATCACCCCAATGAAATAAATCACTGTCAGTGAGGCTACGCTTGAACTCAGCAGTATACTTTGCGTCAGACATCTTGGAAGAGATTGCTTGAGGGCTAGGAGATTTGGAGGCTGTGAGTATTGGGAGTGCATAAATACCCACGGCAAAACCAACGATTCCGAACAAAAGATGAGACAGTAAAAGTAAAAGTTTTTTCTTCATTTCTACAACAACAATAGGAGACTCTGTTGCTAACTATAGACCTTATAGAATACGTTTTTCTAACAAAAAAATTTATTAAGAAGATCTCAAGCTATCTCTTAGAGAATAATATTTTTACTGAGTAGAAACCCAATGTTTTTCTGGAATAATATCCACGATAACCCATTGGCCTTGCTGTTTTATTAACCTCAGGGTTCTATCGTCCATCCACTTTTCTCCACCTTTTAACCCTAGTAGTTTTACTTTGACCTTTACGTCAGTAGAAAACTTTCTGAAAAAATCGATGTCGACGTCATCAACTTCAAATTGAACATTGGTCATTGGTAAGTTGAGCATATGGCGTTGAACCGAGGAGGCGATATGATAGTGTTTAAGGAGATCTTTTAGCCTTGGGTTAACCAACGTCATTGCTGCTTTTACATCTCGCTTATTATAGATATTATCCAAAAATTCAATGGATTTTGCTTCTGGAGATTTGGCAGACACAGAAGATGATTGATCACATCCAAAGATAAAAATTGTTAAACATAGAACTATCCATCTCATTGTTGTTGGCTCTTCCTGCTTTTTTATAACGTTATATAACATGCTATCACTTTTAACAACTTGTTCGAATAAGGTTTCAGCTTGTGGATAAAACAAAAATAAAAAGTTATCCACAAAATCTGTGGGCAACTATGTTGATGGTTTTTGGTTTAAATTTTAAGTGGTTAATTTTAAATGCTTTTGCGCTAATGGTTTGTGGTTTTTTTGGTTTGTCAAGTGGCAACGTTATTTTGTGATAGTTGCCACACAATTATAAGAGGTACGCTTATATGAGTCGTTGACTATATAGCTTTAAATCTGATCGCTGCACCACCAGAACTCGCTAGCTTTATAGTTAGCTGACTGCTTGAATCTACCTGCTTTGACTCGATGACTAGGTCATAGGGATTAGTTTTCCAATTTGCTTGTTCACCATCTCGGTAGATTTGAGCAATATACTTTTTCTGAGGTTCAAGAAAATCAAGATCAACTTTGATGGTTCTTGCTTTATTATCGGTTACAGCCCCCAGATACCAATCTTCTCCTGAGTATTTCTTCGATTTACGCTCCTGACGAGCAAATACTACAAATTCTCCAATTTCTCCATCCACTGCTATGCTCTTTTCCCAATCGGTGGGTACATCTTTGATAAATTGAAAAGCATCTTTTTTCTCTAAATAATTTTCAGGTAGATCTGCTGCCATCTGAATTGGACTATAAAGCACAACATAAGTAGCCAGCTGTTTAGCTAATGTGGTTTGTGGCCGATTTGCATCCTCATCCAAACCATTAAAAGACAGGTCGAATATTCCAGGGGTAAAATCCATAGGCCCTGAAAGCATACGAGTATAAGTCAACATAGGAATGTGAGAAGGTGGGTTTGGCGGATTCCCCCAAGCATTAAACTCTTGGCCCCTTGCACCTTCACGTGATATCCAGCTAGGGTAGGTTCTCCGTAAGCCAGTATCCTTGATAGGTTCGTGGGTATTAATGGCAATTTGATACTTAGCTGAAGTTTTCACACTTTCTAGATAATGGTTAACCATAAATTGGCCATCATGCCATTCATGGCGAATGACACCGTTTGCGTCCGTACGTTTTACTTTTCCACCGTCAGCAACATAGCCTGTTTTAATTTGTTCTACACCATGATCTTTATACAGTTTGAAAGCGTCGTTCATCTGCTTTTCATAATTAGTCACGCTACCCGAAGTTTCGTGATGCCCAATTATTTTCACATTTTTTTGTTTTGCATAATTGGTGAGGGCTGGCAGGTCAAAGTCCGGATAGCTTTCGGTGAAACTGAAAACATCCCCATTTAAAAACCACGAACCATCCCAACCTTTGTTCCAGCCTTCAACTAATACACCATCGAAACCGTGTTCAGCAGCAAAATCGATGTATTTTTTAGTGTTTTCAGTTGTGGCACCGTGAGGAATATTTGATTTTGTGCCCCAGCTTGCTTTGCCGATATGCATCTCCCACCAAATTCCGATGTACTTTCCTGGGTTTACCCACGACACATCACCGAGTTTGTTAGGTTCGTTCAAATTTAAAATGAGACGAGAGTTCAATAACCCTTTGGCATCTGAAGCAAGTTGAATTGTTCGCCAAGGCGTTTTAAAACTCCCTTGTAACTTTGCCAAACTGCCATCATACCAAGGGATTAAATCGGCTTGAAAGGTCCCCAGTCTTTGTTGCTTAAGAGTCATGGATGGATAGTTAACTAATGCAGCTTCATGAATACTAATATGAGCACCATTGGTAGATCTAATAGTGAAAGGCGTATTTACGTGAGAGGCATTTTGCAATGGAGTTTTAGAATACAAAAATTCGTAACGGTTCCAGCCTTTAGCTGGTATCCAAAACCCAGTCATATCGTTTGAATCTGCAAACTTAAATTCAGTTAACTCTTTTACTATTTCAATTTTCTCTGAATTTGTTTGTTGTGGGTATTCATAACGAAAACCTAAGCCGTCATCGAATACTTTGAACCTCAAGTTTAACTTTCGATGATCTTGTGTCTGTAACTCTACAAATAGCTCATTGTGGTGATCATTGATGACTCTTTGTTCTCCCCAAGGTTGCTCCCAGTTCGAATTCCTTGATGAAGTATCTAAACGGACAATTTTAAGTACATTCGAGAGTTCTGGTTGTGCTTTAAAAATAAAACCTAACTTGGATGATTCGATAACAGGTTTTCTGTCAAATGATACTGAGTATTCAGGGCTGCCTGAATCATCTGAAAGTGTTAAAGATATTTGTTTATTTGGTGAGGTAACACTTAAGGTTTGAGCTGCTGCTGAGCTGCATATTAGGCATAGAGAAAGTAGTCGTTTTAGCAAAATGGTCTATCCTTGAATTTTTCTTCCAGACTACTTAATCTTTTATTTTTTCAGAAGTGGTTACATACGTATTCAATTAAACAATACCATTTGGTGTAAACAGAAAATCATCAGTTTGATTATGAGCAGCTTTAGAGGTGGGTTTAATGCCTATTTGTTGGCAATTATATTTTTTAGGAATTTGTGAAAGAACTTTTTTTAACTCACTTGGTTGTACATTTAAACAGTATAAAGAGACTTGATCATCGACGAATCTAGGAGTAAAACCGTCGACTTCCAGTTTATAGAGTTGGCAAAGTCTATCTTCACTTCCGCAATCCTGTTTTAATTTCTGAAACTCTCCGTGATTTACCCTGCCAATTACAATTAAAAATACTTCTTCGAACTGTGAGCCTATAAAGCGAGTATCTCTAGAGTCCATATATGCAGAAACATAAATTGCCTCAGTTCCATGTTTCTCTATCGTTTTATCAGCCTGCGCATCAGAACCTTTAGAACGATGTTCTGATTTAGGTAATGCTGAATATTCCTCTGCTTCAGTTAAGTTTGATTCAGCACGAACCAGAGACTTGGTGAGATGACCTTTAGCAGAATATATTTCTACAGGTTGATAAGGGAATGATTTAATAAGTTCTGAAAACTCCTTTGAATATGAGTCAAAAACTGGAGAATGATTTCTTAATAATGACGTTTCAATATTGAAGCAGAGCCGAACAATTTGTACTGAGAGTTTATTAGAACCTTCAAAGCCAATTTCACTCACATCATTTATTTGCTCAACATTTAAGGCTGCTGCTATTTCTTGATAACTGACGACGTCACAATGCTCGTTAATCAGCTGACTTATTGAGTATTTGAGAAATTTATCAAGAAGTGAAAGTGTTTTTTGATCGAGTTTAGTCTCTTGCCCAACTTGATTTATAAATAACTCTAGTGCGGATAAACGCTCAATCAGTAATAACGATCGATTGGTAAATTTAAAACCTGAGCCAGTTTTAGATTTAGTTGCTAGAGAAGCAAACTGAGATGAGTGCTCTTTAGCTTGTATTTTATGGTCAACAATGGCTCCTAGCATCCCTTTATATTTTTCGACGGTATTTCTAGTGTCATAGAAAGGAACATCCAAGCTCGGAAACCAAGTGTTAAAGCCATCACAGTTATATCGAGTTGAACATTGTGTTACATATGGTGAGCCGATTTCATTTAAAAGTGTTTCTAATCGTGGGTTATTGGGCTTTTTTGTTAGTTCGGGGTGTAGTAATGGTTCATCAAACCTTTCTGAACACAATTTTTTTAATTCATCTATCTCTTCATTTGATAATTCTTTTGAGGCATCGATATAAAAGTCATGACATATAGTATCAATTTGGTATCTAAATTTACCTAAAGTTAAAGGGGAGTACTCGTGGTTTAATCCACAAGCTGGTGAAATAGGTTTTACAAAGACAGAAGAAGTTGTCATACATAAAATTTAACAAGATTTTGTTAGATTATAAGATATTTCACCAACTTCATATTTTAAATGAACAACAATTAACCTCATGTTTAAATAAAAATGCCGAGAAAATTCTCGGCATTTTTCAAATAGAAGCAATTAAATTACTTTTCTACTTTTGACATATCACCCGCTTGAATCAAAGTGAAATCTTCAAGCTTAATGTATTTATTGAAGACTTTATTGATATCAGCAACGGTTAAGTCTTTAATGCCTTGCTCAAATTCTTTGCTAAACTGCATGTCACGATCTAGACGAAGGTTAAGGGCAAGCGTGCCAACAAGTTCTTTATCTTGTGAACGGCTCACTTTGTAGCTTTGAAGTAAACCAGACTTTGCTGCATCTAATTCTTCCTGAGTAAAGCCATCTTTAATCACTTTTTCGATAACTTCTTTAAAGCCTTTTTCTACTTTAGCTAAGTTTTGCGGTGCACAAATAGCATATGCGCCAAGAGATGCACGCTCATTGAAACGACTTAGATTCATAAATGAACCAGCGCCATAACTTAGGCCATCTTTTTGACGAAGGCGAGTTGCCAAACGGCTATTTAAGAAACCACCCCCAAGAATATAGTTAGCAACTGTCATTGCTGGAGCATCAGCACTGCTATAGCCAATTGGTAAAGAAAGTGATGCAACAAAAGTCGCATTTTCTTTGTCTGGTGTATCAAACTTTAAATTTTCAACAGTAAGTTTCTCGTACGGACGATTTACTCGCTTATAAGCAACTTCACTATCCCAGCCCTTGGTCAGTTTTTCTAACTGTTTAACAGCCGCAGATTTATCGAAATCACCAATAATGGCGATTTGCATGTGGTCTGCACCGTAAAACGCTTTATGGAATTTTTTCACATCTTTTAGGCTTAGCTTATCAAGAGACACTAGTTGCTCTTCGAAAGTTGGCGTGTAAGCTGGATGCCCCTTAGGGAATGGCGATTGATGACGGCTATAAGCGTTGAACGCAAGACGTTGAGGGTCTTGTAAGTTTTGCTCTACAGCAACCTTTACTTGGCCTTTATAGAGATCAAATTCTTTTTTATCAAAAGCGGGTGTTTTTAACACTTCAGCAACGAGTTTGAGTACTTTGCTTAAGTTCGCTTTTGTGGTTTCCACACTGGCTGTGGCATTTTCACTACCACCACCAATACGAACTGTGGCTTCTAGTTTATCAAACTCATTTTTAAGCTCTTCACGGTTTAAACGCTCAGTACCACGCATTAGCATGCTGCCAGTTGCGTCACCTGCCATGTTCATACCCATTAGGTGCTTTAGATCACCCATTTGACTAGAAACACGAACTACAACAGATTCGCCACGTGTTTTCTTCTCAAGTAAGGCTACTTTAACGCCTGACTTAAGTGTTAAAACTTCAGTACGCTTATCAATATTGTCTTGTGACGGATCGAATGCTTCACCTTGAGCTACTTGCTTACGGCCTTTGTAGTCTTTAAGCATTTCTTTTACATCTTTAACCTGAGGGATTTCAACACGCTCAGGTTTCTCAGCTGGAATAAAGCGACCCGTTGTACGGTTGTTCTGAGTTAAATACTTCTCAGCTACGCGCTGTACGTCTTCTTTGGTGACGTTTTCCATTCGATCACGGTTTAAGAATAGTAAACGCCAGTCGCCTTGACCAATCCACTCACTGATCTCTAATGCTACTTTTTCTGAAGAATTAAAGGCTAACTTTAAGTTCTTCAAAATCGTTCGCTTAGCTGTTTCAACTTCTTTATCAGTGATTGGAGAGCTCTTAATGCTTTCAAGTGTTGAAATCATACTGTCTTGAACTTTTGATAAATCAGCTGATTTATCAACTTCTGCCATAAAGATAGCCACACCTGGATCTTGCCACTGGAAGTTAAAACCAAAGGCTTGAGATGCTTTTTTCGATTCAACAAGTTTTTTGTATAGACGACCATTTGGTGTAGAGGACAGTACTTCACTCAGTACGTTCAACGCGGCAAAATCTTCATGTGAACCTGCTGGAACATGGTACATAGTACCAACAAGCTGTACGTCTCCTACACGACGAACGGTTACTAAGCGCTCACCATCTTGTGCTGGCTCTTGAGTGTATAGCGGAGGAATTACACGCTCAGGCTTAGGAATAACACTGAAATAATCTTCAATTTTATCGATCATGTTGTCAGCGTCAAACTTACCTGCAACGATTAAGGTTGCATTATCAGGCTGGTAGTAATTTTTGTAGAAAGCCTTTAGATTTTCAATTTTAACATTTTCAAGATCTGAACGAGCACCAATGGTTGATTTACCATAGTTATGCCACATATAAGCCGCTGCCATCATGTTTTGTAAAGTGATGCGGAAAGGGCTGTTTTCACCACGTTCGAACTCGTTACGCACTACCGTCATTTCGCTATCAAGATCTTTTTTGGCAATGAAAGAATTAACCATTCGGTCAGCTTCCATATCCAATGCCCAGTTAATATTTTCTTCAGTCGCTGCGAAAGTTTCGTAGTAGTTTGTGCGATCAGTCCAAGTAGTACCGTTTGGTCGAGCACCGTGGCTGCTTAACTCTGCAGGAATGTCCTTGTGCTTTGGTGTGCCTTTAAAAACAAGGTGCTCAAGTAAGTGAGCCATACCTGTTTCACCGTAATTCTCGTGCTTTGAACCAACGTAATAAGTCACGTTTACGGTTACAGTTTCTTTTGTTTGATCAGGGAAAAGGAGAACTTGTAAGCCATTATCTAGTTGATACTCTTGAATGCCTTCAACTTCTGTCACTTTCGTTGCCGCTAAAGCATTGAATGAAAGTGCCCCTAGAGCCAATAAACTGGCCAGCAGTGTTTTTTTAGTTCGTAACGCCGTTGTCATGATAATTCCTTTTATGATTGTTTATACATGATTTATCACGCCGCTAACTTATCACATTAATTTAACAAGATTCATTTTTAAATGTTTCTAAAGATGTAATACCAAAGTTAATGTTTGAAATATGCACTTTTTTTAGATAATAATGAGGTGCTTACAAGAAAAGTTATGGATAACAATGATAAAAATCAAGTCGCTACAAAAGCATTATAAGATGGGGGAGCAACAAGTATCCGCTCTCGCAGGCGTTGATGTAGAAATTAATAAAAACGAGTTTGTAGCCATTATGGGGCCATCAGGTTCTGGCAAATCAACACTCATGAATATTATTGGTTGTTTAGACAAGCCTAGCAGTGGCGAGTACTTCCTTAGTGGAAACAATGTCAAAGATTTGAATGATGATGAGCTTTCATCGTTTCGTAATCAATCTGTTGGTTTTGTTTTTCAAAGTTTTCACCTCCTGCCCAGACTCTCAGCATTAGACAATGTACTTCTTCCTTTGAGATTTTCAGAACCACAACACACTGATATGGATTATGGTTTACAGCTTTTAGATCGAGTTGGGTTAAAAAGCCGAGCTCACCATAGGCCAAATCAATTATCTGGTGGACAAAGGCAGAGAGTTGCAATTGCGAGAGCGTTAATCAATAAACCAAGCATTCTTCTTGCTGACGAGCCTACAGGTGCTTTGGATTCGAAGACTTCTGTCGAAATTATGGAATTGTTTACTGAGCTACATAAATCAGGGCAAACCATTGTTTTAGTCACACATGAAGATGAAGTAGCTGCTTATGCTCAGCGTGTCATTCGAATGCGAGATGGTTTGGTGCAGTCAGTGGAGTTGAGGGGGGAGGATGTTGCGTAGTTATATTTTACCGCTAATGGGTTATTTCTTATTGGGAGCTGTTAATGCAAATGAAATACAGCCGAAACTATTATTAACAGGGCAACTAATATCTTCAAAGTCACAAAAATTTTCTGTTCCTCAAGCTGGGAACTCATGGAGATATCAAATTCAATGGATGATTGATGAAGGTAAGGTCGCTAAAGTGGGAGATAACGTCGTTATTTTCGATAAAACCCAGATAGATAGCCAAGTCGAACAACTAAAAGCGAACTTATTAAGATTTAAAGCTCAAGAGCAAAGTCAAACGGTTCAGTTAAAAAAAACCATACTTCAAGTTAAATTCGAGCTTAAGGAAAAACAACTCAACCTTGAAAAAGCTCAGCTAGATGCCTCTATTCCTGTCGATTATATTTCTGCAAAAGATTATGCCGATAATCAGTTCAATTTGATGAAAGCTAAAAATGACTTAACGCAAGCTGAGGAAAAGTTAGAGTCAGAATTAGCTAAGCAAACATCGACACTGAAGCAGTTACGTATCGACAATGAAAAAGCGCAGTTAGAATTGGATAACACTTTAACCTCATTGAAAAAGCTTACCATTGCTGCCGAAATTGAAGGCCCTGTGAGTTATGGCCGAAATATGTGGCAAGACAAGAAAATAGCGGTAGGTGATACCCTGCAGGTTGGTCGCAATGTAGCCAATATTTATGCTCTAAATAACTTAAAAGTAACTGCTTGGGTTAATGAGGTGGATGTTGATAAGTTGCAGGTTGATCAAGATGTTCTGGTTTACCTTGATACGGATTTATCTCAACAGCTTGATGCTAGAGTCACAAACATTAGCTCACAAGCAAATAAAAAAAACGCATGGGGAAACAGTCGTTGGTTTGAAGTTTCAGTAGAGTTTGCTAACCAACCTAATATCGAACTTAGCCCAGGGATGAGTGTTCTGGTATCGGCTCTACCAAAGCAGATGGAGTTGTAAAAAATGCAAAAACAATTACTAACAGGCTTGCTAGTGTGTTTCGCTTTACAAGGTTGTGGCTCTGAAAAAGTGATTACGGTTGAAACTGGTTTATTGCCGCAAAATATAAACTTAACGGGAGAACTTGTTTCGGCGAATACTGTGCAAGTATCCCCTCCAGTAGTTAATCGAGTCTGGCAATATCAAGTAAAAACTTTGGCGACTGAAGGCAGTTTTGTAAAAGAAGGACAAACGATTGCAGCGTTAGATACATCAGAATTAATGCAACGGCTCCAGAACAAGTCTTCTGAATTAGCCACGATTAAGCAAGACATTAAAACGACTCGCATTCGAATGTTCGAAGAAATTGAGCAATTAAAACTTAATATTGCTGAAGCAAAGATGAATTATGAAAAAGCAAAACGAAAATTTGAATTGTCAGACGAGACTGTGGCTGAAATAGAAAAGAAGAAATATGAAAATGACGCGTTGATCTCAAAGCGAAAAGTAAAATTAACTCAGCAATTACTAGATCTAGAAAAGCAAAGCTTAAAGCAACGTTTATTAATGCTAGAAAGTGATCAGCAAAAAATGGCGGCTGAAGTTAACGAACTGCAACAAGGTATTGTGAGTTTTAATATCAAAGCGCCAAAAGAAGGCATGCTTGTCTACGAAAAAGATTTTAATGGTGAGAAAGTAAAAGAAGGGCACACTTTGTATGCGGGAATGGGGTTGGTGAGCATTCCAGATTTGACTGAAATGCAAGTCAATATGTCAATTCCAGAAATAGAAGCGCACCGAGTGCAAGTTGGACAAGTAGTTAGCATCCGATTAGATGCCAATCCTGAAAAGGAGTTTAAAGGAAAAATTTCTCAGTTAGGAAAAGTTTTTCGAAGTAAAAGTTCGAATGTTCCTCTGGTTGTATTTGATGCAATGGCCGATATTGAAGGCGCAGATCAGCAAATAATGAAACCGGGAATGACGGCAAAAATATCGATAGATGTGTCATCTCCGCAAACGCAGTTACTATTACCGAAAGCTGCTATTTACTACGAAAATGGCTTGCCGACTGTAGATAAAGAAACATTTTTTTCTTCGTCTCAAGTGTTTATCGAAATAGAACAGATGGGTGAGAGCATGGTTTCAATTTCCAAGGGGCTCGAAGCTGGTGATAAGGTGGTGTTGAGATGAGAATGATTTCATTATCAGCCTTATGTGCACTGCTTTTAAGCGCATGTTCTGACCCGGAATCGCAAGGTACGCTGACAATCGAAGTTAAAAAATCAGACTTTGGTATTCATATTCCTGCTGAGGGTAATTTAGAGTCAACCGAATCCACCTTGATCACGGCACCCCATAGTTTACGCGGAAGACAGTCACTTGTTTGGCTTCTGCCGAACTTCTCGAATGTCAAAAAAGGGGATGTAATTGCTCGCTTGGATGCGAAAAGAACGTCTTTCATGTTAAAGAAAGATAAGTTGGACAATCAGCGATCAAAACTCGATGGTGCTATGAGGGCCAGTTCAGATGAAATTGCAAGAAAAAAACTGCTGCAAGATAAGTCTGTAACGGCAACTGAAAGAAAATTAGCAGATACATTTTTTAGTGATGATGAACGTGTGTATACCAAAATCGAGATTATCGACCAAATGCGGAATCAAGATTATCTCGACGCAAAAATGGATTATTTGGATTGGAATACGGGTCAGCACAATCAAAAAGCTAATGCCGAACAAGCTTTGATAACACTCAAACAAAAGGGCATTCAAACCAAGATTAACAGACATGAAACGAACTTAGCGAACCTTGAAATTAAAGCTGCTCATGATGGACTTTTTGTTTACAAGAAAAATTGGTATGACGAATACCCCGCTGTTGGAGACGCTATTTTTTCAGGGCAAACCATCGGTGAGTTGCCGAATACTTCAAACATGCAAGCGTCTTTGTATGCATTAGAGTCTGAATCATCTGGCTTGAAGGTCGGATTAAAAGCAATAGTATATTTGGACGCTTACCCGAATAAACCGTTCGAGGGAGAAGTCATTCAAGTTGATTCGTTAGCTCAACCAAAAGATAAAGGAAGTCCTGTTAATTATTTTAATTTCACGGTTCAGCTCAATGAAACCATTCCGGAGTTAATGAAACAAGGGCGACAAGTGAATGCGAAGGTTGAAGTGCTCGAAAGTAAGAGAATGTTAGCTGTGCCAAGTCAATCTGTATTTCAACATGAAGATGATTATTGGGTCTTTGTTAAAGATGGCGGCGAATTTGAAAAAAGAAAGGTCACCTTAGGTGCTCGTAACCTCAATCGGACTGAAATTACATCGGGTTTGAATGAATCAGAAGTTATTGCCTTAACTCAGCCTGCTGGAGAGCAACTATGATTGATTGGAACAATTATATTAAAGGCGTACAGCACGCATTAGTTGAAATGCAACACCACAAATTGAGAACATTTTTAACGTTACTCGGTATGGTTTTTGGCGTTGGCGCTGTTATTGCCATGTTAAGTGTAGGTGAGGGAGCTGAGAAAGAAGCTCTGAAAATGATTGAATCAATGGGTGTGAATAACATTGTCGTTAATGCTAGAGAGTTTGATAATGAAACTCTAAAAACAGTAAGAGAACACAGTTTAGGTTTAACCTTGTCTGATGTTCATAGTGCAAAAGAGACACTGCCTTTTATTGGTAATTGGACTGCTGAAAAAAAAGTAAAAGTGTTTGGCTTGTTCAGTTTTTCAGGGCAAAGCGATGCTACCGTTTCTGCTGTAACTGAAAACTGTTTTGAGCTGAGTTCGTTATCTTTAATCTCGGGGAAGAATTTTACATCAGCAGACAATAAAGAATACAAGCAAGTTGCTATCTTAGGGCCTGAAACAGCAAGGAGTTTGTTTCCAAGTGGTAATGCACTAGAGCAACCCATTAAAATTAACCACCAATGGTATACAGTGATCGGTATTCTCTCTGACAAGCATGAAGTTAAGTCAAAGATCCAAGGTGTAAAGATGGGAGGGGAGCGCAATACCATTTTTATTCCTCTAGGGACAGCATTGAAAAAAATGCAGTTTGATAAACTTGAAGATAAGCTAGATTCAGTAAAATTCGAATTGATTAATGGTGTTAACCCTAACCAAGCGGCACAAGCATTAAAACATTTGCTAGATAGAAGACATAACGGTGAGCAAGATTTTGATATTGTTGTTCCTGCTGTATTACTGGCCCAGCATCAAAGAACACAACAAATCTTCAATATCGTTATGGCGTGTGTTGCTGGTATTTCATTGTTAGTGGGTGGTATTGGTATTATGAATATCATGCTTGCGACTATTTTGGAACGAACCGTCGAAATTGGTTTACTAAGAGCTTTAGGAGCTAAAAAGTCAGACATAGCAATGCAGTTTTTGATTGAAAGTTCTGTGATTTCAGCGACGGGTGGAATTATTGGGATGATTCTCGGATTCTTAATTGCAATTGTGATTTCGAGTGTCGCTGATTGGCCTGTGGCTTGGTCGCTTTTCTCAATAGTGATTTCATTCGGGATGTGTATGCTTATTGGTGTTGGGTTTGGGTATTATCCAGCTAAGAGAGCGGCAGAATTAGATCCGATTGTAGCCCTACAAAGGGATTAACTTTTCCCAAGCAATAAAAAAGGCCTCAACTGAGGCCTTTTTTATGAAACAAGAAGCTATCTTTTTTCCAGCTTAACAAAATCACGGTGCGCTGAACCAGTATATAACTGACGTGGGCGACCAATCTTGTGTCCTGGAGTATCAAGCATTTCTTTCCAATGAGAGATCCAACCTACTGTACGAGCTAGTGCAAACATTACAGTGAACATGCTTGTTGGAATTCCGATTGCTTTCATGATGATACCTGAGTAGAAATCTACGTTTGGGTATAATTTCTTAGACACGAAGTATTCATCTTCCAGGGCGATACGCTCAAGTTCCATTGCTACGTCTAGTAAAGGATCTTGAATGTTAAGCTCTTTAAGAACTTCATGACAAGTTTCACGCATAACCTTAGCACGAGGGTCAAAGTTCTTATAAACACGATGACCAAAGCCCATTAGGCGGAATGGATCACTCTTGTCTTTCGCTTTCGCAATGAACTCAGGAATACGATCAACGCTACCGATTTCTTCAAGCATGTTTAGGCAAGCTTCGTTAGCACCGCCGTGAGCTGGACCCCATAAAGATGCAATACCAGCTGCAATACATGCAAATGGATTAGCACCAGATGAACCAGCTAAACGCACTGTTGAAGTAGAAGCATTTTGTTCATGATCAGCATGAAGGATGAAAATGCGATCCATAGCACGTTCAACTACTGGATTCACATGGTATTCTTCACATGGTACAGAAAACATCATGTGCAAAAAATTGCCTGCGTAGCTCAGATCATTTCGTGGATAAACGAATGGTTGACCAACGGAATACTTGTAACACATCGCTGCAAGTGTTGGCATTTTAGATACTAAACGGTACGCCGCAATTTCACGGTGTCTTTCATCGTTTACATCTAATGAGTCCTGATAAAACGCAGCAAGTGCACCTGTTACACCACATAGCATTGCCATAGGGTGAGCATCTCGGCGGAAACCTTTAAAGAAAGTTGAAAGCTGTTCGTTAACCATGGTGTGTTGTGTCACAGTCTGTACGAAGTTGCTATGCTGTTCTTTGTTAGGTAAATCACCATTTAGCAATAAATAACATACATCTAAATAGCTAGATTGTGTTGCTAATTGGTCAATCGGGTAACCTCTATGTAGAAGGATACCTTGTGCACCATCAATATAGGTAATTGCTGATTCGCAGGACGCAGTTGCTAGAAAACCAGGATCAAAAGTAAAATAACCTTGTGTACCTAATTTACTAATATCCAATACGTCAAAGCCTTCGATGCCTTGTTTTATAGGCAGCTCGAACGAGTCTTTTCCTGGTAAGTTTAAAGTGGCTTTTAGATCAGCCATACCCAGTTCTCCTTACTTCATTCTTGTGTGAGAGTGGCATGAGAAAGTGCCATACTTTAACGCTATTTTAATTGAACTTCCAATTTAAATAACCGTTTTAATGTGAATAAATAATTATAAATGTATTAAGAAATATAGTACTGCCACATAAAATTGGTTTGATTGATATCAAAATATACAAAAAAACTAAATTTGCGTTATGTGATGTTTGTATTTGACTTTTTCGACGAGTATACTTTGCAACAGCTCTCATGAGCCTAAGTTGTATATATCGTGAGTGATTTCAACCCCTGTAATTAATGGCTTCAGATAGAGCATATTTGAATGACTTTTTTGCCAGAGCATTTTAAGTAGTCTATAACTTTAAGGTGTTTTAGCAAAAAGTCGTTAACATAATAAAATGCTCAATGGAGCTGAGTGAGCAGAACGTGAAAAAGCAAAGACCTGTCCATTTAGATTTACAAACTATCCGCTTTCCTGCTACAGCGATTGCGTCAATTCTTCACCGTGTTTCCGGTGTAATTATGCTATTTGCCGTCGGCATCCTACTTTGGATGTTAAATTCTTCTTTGGCTTCAGCCGAGAGTTTTGCCGAACTGCAAGCATTATTCAACAACCCAATTGTTAAGTTTATCAATTGGGGCATCTTAACAGCCTTGGGGTATCACCTTATCGTTGGTATTCGCCATTTGATTATGGATACAGGCCGTTGGGAAGAATTGCAATCGGGTATTACTTCAGCAAAAGTTAGTTTTGCTTTAGCAATAGCTGTTTCTGTATTAGTGGGGATTTGGGTATGGTAACCAATGCAGCAAGTTTTGGACGCAGTGGCGTACATGACTTCATAATGATTCGTGCAAGTGCAATTATTCTTGCACTTTACACGCTGTTTTTAGTTGGGTTTATTGCTTGTAATGGTCCATTAACTTATGACGTATGGTCTGAGTTTTTTGGTTCGTTAGCGATGAAAGTATTCACTATGATTGCTTTAATTGCATTACTAATTCACGCATGGATTGGTATTTGGCAAGTGTTAACCGACTATATTAAATGCACAACACTGCGCGGTGTATTGCAGTTTGTGTTCGTCATAACCGCTTTTGCATATTTAGCGGTAGGCTTATTTACAGTGTGGGGTGTTTAAGTGAGTATTCCAGTTCGCGAATTTGATGCCGTAGTAATCGGCGCAGGTGGTGCTGGTATGCGCGCCGCCTTACAGATTTCAAAAGAAGGTAAAAGCTGTGCGCTTTTATCAAAAGTTTTCCCAACTCGTTCTCATACCGTTTCTGCGCAAGGTGGCATCACCGTTGCGCTAGGAAATGCCCATGAAGACCATTGGGAACAACACATGTACGATACCGTCAAAGGTTCTGATTTTATCGGTGACCAAGATGCGATTGAATACATGTGCCAAACTGGTCCAGAAGCAGTAATAGAACTTGAACATATGGGTTTGCCATTTTCTCGTTTCGAGAACGGCACAATCTATCAAAGACCTTTTGGTGGCCAGTCTAAGAATTTTGGTGGTGAACAAGCGGCTCGTACTGCAGCTGCGGCTGACCGTACAGGTCATGCATTGCTTCATTGCTTATACCAACAAAACGTTAAGAATAAGACTGAGGTCTTTTCTGAGTGGTATGCATTAGATCTTGTTAAAAATGAAGATGGTGCGATTGTTGGTTGTACAGCTTTAGACATTGAAACGGGTGAAATCGTTTACTTCAAAGCTAAAGCAACCGTATTAGCCACTGGTGGTGCAGGTCGTATCTTCGCATCAACTACTAATGCTCACATTAATACTGGTGATGGTGTTGGTATGGCAATCCGTGCAGGCATTCAAATGCAAGACATGGAAATGTGGCAGTTCCACCCGACAGGTATTGCTGGTGCTGGTGTACTAGTAACTGAAGGTTGTCGTGGTGAAGGTGGTTATCTTTTAAATAAAGATGGCGAACGTTTCATGGAACGTTATGCACCGAATGCAAAAGATTTAGCGTCTCGTGACGTTGTTGCACGCTCTATGATGACTGAAATTCGTGAAGGTCGTGGTGTAGACAGCCCTACTGGCCCACACCTTTACTTAAAACTTGATCATTTAGGTAAAGAAACGTTAGAAGCCCGTCTTCCTGGTGTTTGTGAACTTTCTCGTACGTTCGCACATATTGATCCAGCAGATGGTCCGATTCCAGTAATTCCAACTTGTCACTATATGATGGGTGGTTTACCAACTAAAGTTTCTGGGCAAGTTATTCATCAGAATGAAGATGGTACAGAGCAAGATATTCCTGGACTGTTTGCAGTTGGTGAAATTGCCTGTGTATCTGTCCATGGTGCTAACCGTCTTGGCGGTAACTCACTACTTGATTTAGTTGTATTTGGTCGTGCTGCTGGACACCATTTAGGTAAAGCGTTAGATGAAACGGCAGATCCTAAAGCAGCATCTCAAGCTGATATTGATGCTAGTTTAGCTCGCCTGAATCGTTGGGAAAATAACAAAGACGGTGAAGATCCAGTACAAATCAAGAAAGATCTTCAACAATGTATGCAACTTAACTTCTCTGTATTCCGTACGGGTGAAGCAATGGCAGAAGGTCTTGAGCAGCTTCAAGCGATTCGCAAACGTCTTGAAAATGCGAAATTATCTGATAACTCTCAAGAGTTTAACACTCAACGTATCGAGTGCTTAGAGTTAGATAACTTGATGGCAACTGCAATTGCAACGGCTTATGCGGCTAATTTCCGTACAGAAAGTCGTGGTGCACACAGCCGTGAAGATTATCTCGAACGTGATGATGAAAATTGGTTATGCCACAGTATCTTTAACCCAGAAACTGAATCGATGAACAAACGTGATGTCAATATGGCTCCTGTTCATCGTGAAGCGTTTCCACCTATCAAACGAACTTACTAGGGAGTATTGAGATGAAGTTGGAATTTTCAGTTTATCGATACAATCCTGATGTAGACACAAAGCCTTACATGAAGGATTACTCGTTAGAAGTGAAAGAAGGCACTGACATGATGGTGTTGGATGCGTTAATACTTCTAAAAGAGCAGGATTCGACATTAGCATTCCGTCGTTCATGCCGCGAGGGTGTTTGTGGTTCAGATGGTGTGAACATGAATGGTAAAAACGGATTAGCGTGTATCACTCCACTTTCTACCTTCAAAGGTAAAAAGATTGAAATACGTCCATTACCAGGCATGCCTGTTGTTCGTGACTTGATTGTAGATTTGACTCAATTCTACAAACAGTATGAGAAGATTAAGCCATTCTTAATCAATGATGAAAAGCAGCCTGCGCGTGAGCACCTTCAGTCAATTGAAGACCGTGAGCATTTAGATGGTTTATATGAATGTATTATGTGTGCATGTTGCTCTACAGCGTGCCCATCATTCTGGTGGAACCCTGATAAATTCGTAGGCCCAAGTGGTTTATTACATGCTTATCGATTCTTGATTGATAGCCGTGATACTGCAACTGAAGAACGCTTATCAGATCTAGATGATGCATACAGCGTTTTCCGTTGTCACGGTATCATGAACTGTGTTGATGTTTGCCCGAAAGGTCTGAACCCAACAAAAGCCATTGGCCATATTAAGTCAATGCTGTTGAACCGAGCAGTTTAAATGGATAAACCGCCATTATTATTGATGAAAGAATTAATAATAAAACAGGTCTAATATATGGAGTCACTTCTTAATCGGGAGTGACTCTTTTTGCGTGTAAGAGAATGTTCTCTTGAAAAAAGCGTGTTAAGTTCAAAGCCTGTTTTTGTTTTTAACTATGCTATGTAAGTATAAAAAGTTTGAAAGGAATGGAAATGCACCAAGGCCTCATGCAAGCCTGGCTGGATTCATCTCATTTATATGGCGCAAACGCAACCTATATCGAAGAGATGTACGAAGCCTATCAAGAAGATCCTCAGTCAGTTTCCGATGATTGGAAAGCTGTTTTCGATAACCTTCCTTCAGTAAGCGGTACCGATGCAAGCGGTCAGGAAGTTGCACACTCTAAAGTGCGTGATTATTTCCGAAGTTTAGCATTGTCGAACCGTGGAGGAGCTTCCGCACAAGCCTCTGACCCTGAACTTGATGCGAAACAAGTTAAAGTTCTTCAATTAATTAACGCATATCGATTCCGTGGCCATCAAAACTCAAATTTAGACCCATTAGGGCTTTGGGTTCGAAATGCGGTTAAAGAGTTAGACCCTGCATTTCATGGTTTGACTGCTGAAGATATGTCTCGTGATTTCAATACTGGCTCGTTTGCTCATGGTGGTGACACTATGCAGCTGTCATCACTGGTCAATGCCCTAAAATCTACCTATTGTGGTTCAATTGGTGCTGAGTACATGCACATCACTGATACTGATGAGAAACGATGGATTCAGCAACGACTAGAGCCGACTTTAAGTAAAGCTAATTACGATAAAGCGGTTAAGACCCGAATTCTTGAAGGGCTAAATGCTGCCGAAGGTATGGAAAAATACCTTGGTGCGAAATTCCCAGGTGCTAAACGCTTTTCGTTAGAAGGTGGCGATGCTCTAGTTCCAATGCTACGTGAGATCATCTACCGTGCCGGAGAAGTATCGACCAAAGAAGTTGTGATCGGTATGGCTCACCGTGGTCGTTTGAACGTATTGATTAACGTGCTTGGTAAGCAACCATCTGAATTATTTGATGAGTTTGCTGGCAAACACGACCATATTGAAGGCTCTGGTGACGTTAAATATCATCAGGGTTTCTCATCTGATTTCGAAACGCCTGCTGGTAACGTACATTTAGCTCTTGCGTTTAACCCTTCACATCTTGAAATCGTTAACCCTGTGGTTATTGGTTCTGTGCGTGCACGCCAAGATCGCCGCGGCTGTAAAGACGGCTCGCAAGTAATGCCAATCACTATTCATGGTGACTCAGCAATTACAGGTCAAGGTATTGTTCAAGAGACATTCAATATGTCTCAAACTCGTGGCTTTAAAGTTGGCGGAAGCATTCGTATTGTTGTTAATAACCAAGTTGGTTTTACAACATCAAATCAAGACGATGTTCGTTCAACTGAGTATTGTACTGACATTGCTAAGATGGTTCAGGCGCCGATATTCCATGTGAATGCAGATGATCCTGAAGCTGTAGCGTTTGTATCGCAACTTGCTGTCGATTATC
Organism: Parashewanella hymeniacidonis; assembly: GCF_016900895.1. Lineage (GTDB taxonomy): Bacteria > Pseudomonadota > Gammaproteobacteria > Enterobacterales > Shewanellaceae > Parashewanella > Parashewanella hymeniacidonis. The sequence continues at coordinate 15,481 of NZ_JAFEUN010000033.1, read as the reverse complement.
GCAATGAATTTAAACGTGATGTTGTTATCGATTTAGTTTGTTACCGACGTCATGGTCACAATGAAGCTGATGAGCCAAGTGCAACACAGCCATTGATGTACGCCAAAATTAAAAAGCATCCAACGCCTCGTAAGCTGTATTCTGAAAAGCTAGTTTCAGAGGGTACATTGGCTTCAGAAGACACTGTTTCTATGGTCAACGCTTATCGTGACGCATTAGATGCGGGCGATTGTGTTGTGAAAGAACGGCGTCCAATGACGTTACACAATGTTGATTGGACTCCGTACCTCAACCGTCAATGGGATGAAGACTTCGATGATTCTGTTGATTTAGAGGCGCTTAAAGCATTAGCGGTAAAAACAGCAGAAATTCCAGAGAGCCATACAGTTCAGTCACGCGTTGCTAAAATCTACAAAGATCGTGTTGCGATGTCGATTGGTGAAAAACCAATGGATTGGGGATTTGCTGAGAATTTAGCATATGCCACAATTCTAGCCGATAAAAAGCGCATTCGTATTACGGGTCAAGATTCTGGCCGTGGCACGTTCTTCCACCGTCACGCTGTTTTGCATAACCAAAAAGATGCGACGACTTATATGCCTCTTCGTAATTTATCTGAAGAGCAAGGTCCGATTGATATCACTGATTCAGTACTATCTGAAGCTTCAGTGCTTGCATTCGAATATGGTTACGCAACAGCAGAGCCGAGTGGTTTAACCATTTGGGAAGCACAATTCGGTGACTTCGCTAACTGTGCACAAGTAGTAATTGACCAATTCTTATCGTCAGGTGAACAGAAGTGGGGTCGCTTATGTGGCTTAACTATGCTGTTACCACATGGCTATGAAGGTCAAGGCCCAGAACACTCAAGCGCACGTTTAGAGCGTTTCTTGCAGTTGTGTGCAAACCACAATATGCAAGTATGTGTTCCTTCGACTCCTGCTCAGGTTTATCACATGATTCGACGTCAAGTGGTTCGCCCGATGCGTCGACCATTAGTGGTGATGTCTCCTAAGTCATTGCTTCGTCATCCTCTAGCTGTTTCTTCGTTTGATGAACTATCACACGGAACCTTCCAAAATGTGATTGGTGAAACGGATGAATTAGATGCAAGCAAAGTAGACCGAGTCGTTATGTGTAGTGGCAAGGTTTATTACGATTTGCTTGATAAGCGACGTAAAAATGAAATCGGTAATGTAGCTATCGTTCGTATTGAACAACTTTACCCGTTCCCACATGCGGAAATGGGCAAAGCATTAGCTGATTATCAGCACGTTAAAGATTTTGTTTGGTGCCAAGAAGAGCCTCAGAACCAAGGGGCTTGGTATTGCAGCCAACATCACTTTACAGCCGCACTTCCAACAGGCGCTAAATTGACCTACGCAGGTCGTGAAGCTTCTGCTGCTCCTGCATGCGGTTATGCTGGCTTACATATGCATCAACAAGAAGCATTAGTTAATGATGCATTAAATATTAGTAAATAGGTTAAAGGATAGTTTTCTATGAGTATCGATATTAAGGTACCCGTACTGCCAGAATCAGTCGCAGATGCAACCATCGCAACTTGGCATGTTCAACCTGGTGACGCTGTAGAGCGTGACCAAAATTTGGTTGATATTGAGACGGACAAAGTTGTACTGGAAGTTGTTGCTGAGGCTGACGGTCAAATGGGAGAAATCCTTTTCCCAGAAGGCGAAACTGTTTTAGGCGAGCAAGTGATTGCAAAGCTAAACCCAGGTGCAGTAGCTGGACAAGAAGTATCTAAAGCTGAGGCTTCAGCACCAGCGGTTGAGTCAGCGCCTGCTGCAGATGAGTCAAATGACGCATTAAGCCCATCAGTTCGTCGCCTAGTTGCTGAGCACAATCTTGATGCTTCGCAAATCAAAGGTACAGGTGTTGGTGGTCGTGTAACGAAAGAAGACGTTGAAGGTTTTGTTAAAACTAAAGCTTCAGCGGCTCCTGCAGCGGTAGCTGCACCTGTAGCGCCAGTAGCTGAAGGTCGTAGCGAGAAGCGTGTTCCAATGACACGTTTACGTAAGACTATCGCTAATCGTCTACTTGAAGCGAAAAACTCTACGGCCATGTTGACGACGTTTAACGAAATCAACATGAAGCCAATCATGGATATCCGTAAGCAATATAAAGATATCTTTGAAGAGCGTCATGGTACTCGTTTAGGTTTCATGTCTTTCTACATTAAAGCTGTGACTGAAGCGCTGAAGCGTTTCCCAGAAGTGAACGCATCAATCGATGGTGATGAGATTGTTTATCATAACTACTTTGATGTAAGCATTGCTGTATCAACACCTCGTGGTCTTGTAACACCAGTTTTACGTGATACAGACAAGATGAGTCTCGCAGATATTGAAAAAAATGTGAGAGAGTTAGCAATTAAAGGCAGAGATGGTAAACTTACCGTCGCTGATATGACTGGCGGTAACTTCACTGTAACGAACGGTGGTGTTTTCGGTTCATTAATGTCAACGCCAATTCTTAACCTGCCACAAAGTGCGATCTTAGGCATGCATGCCATCAAAGATCGTCCAATGGCAGTAAATGGGCAAGTTGAAATCTTGCCGATGATGTACCTCGCACTTTCTTATGACCATCGTATTGTTGATGGACGTGAGTCAGTTGGCTTCTTGGTTGCGATTAAAGACTTCTTAGAAGATCCAACTCGTCTATTGCTTGATCTATAAGTTATAGCGAGACATTACCCTAGTGACTGGCCCAATCGGGCCGGTTTTTATTTATAAGTAGTATACGGATAGATCATCATGAATTTGCATGAGTATCAGGCAAAACAATTGTTTGCCGAATATGGTTTGCCAGTGTCTGAAGGTTTTGCATGTGACACAGCCCAAGAAGCTGTTGAAGCTGCTGGACGTATTGGCGGTGATATGTGGGTTGTTAAGTGTCAAGTACACGCAGGCGGCCGTGGTAAAGCAGGTGGCGTTAAAGTTACTGGCGATAAAGAAGAAATCAGAGCATTTGCTGAACAATGGCTTGGTAAGAACCTTGTTACTTACCAAACTGATGAAGGTGGCCAACCAGTTGCTAAGATTCTAGTAGAAAGCTGTACTGATATTGCAAATGAATTATACCTAGGTGCTGTTGTTGACCGTGGTACACAACGTGTTGTGTTCATGGCTTCTACAGAAGGTGGTGTTGAGATTGAAACAGTTGCTGAAGAAACTCCAGAGTTGATTCACAAAGCAATCATCGATCCACTCGTTGGTCCACAAACATATCAAGCACGCGATCTTGGTTTCAAGTTGGGTCTAACTCCAACTCAAATGAAGCAGTTCACTAAAGTGTTTATGGGTCTAGCGAACATGTTCAACGATCATGATTTCGCATTATTAGAAATTAACCCTCTAGTAATCACTGAAGAAGGCAACATTCACTGCCTAGACGGAAAAATTGGTGTTGATGGTAACGCTTTATTCCGTCAGCCTAAAATCCGTGAAATGCACGATCCTTCACAGGACGATCCACGTGAAGCGCACGCCGCTAAGTTTGAACTTAACTACGTAGCACTAGATGGAAACGTTGGCTGTATGGTTAACGGTGCTGGCCTAGCAATGGGCACAATGGACATCGTAAATCTACACGGTGGAAAGCCAGCTAACTTCCTAGACGTAGGTGGCGGTGCAACGAAAGAACGTGTTGCAGAAGCATTCAAGATCATTCTTTCTGATGACAACGTTAAAGCTGTTCTAGTAAACATCTTTGGTGGCATCGTACGTTGTGACATGATTGCTGAAGGCATCATTGGCGCAGTGAAAGAAGTTGGTGTTCAAGTTCCTGTTGTTGTTCGTCTTGAAGGTACTAACGCTGAACTAGGTCGTGAAGTATTAGCAAGTTCAGATCTTGACATTATTGCAGCTGAATCATTGACTGACGCTGCTGAGAAAGTTGTTGCTGCTGCGGAGGGCAAATAATGTCTGTATTAATTAATAAAGATACTAAAGTAATCTGTCAGGGTTTCACTGGTGGTCAAGGTACTTTCCATTCTGAGCAAGCTATTGCTTACGGAACTAAAATGGTTGGTGGCGTATCTCCGGGTAAAGGCGGTCAAGTACACCTTGGTCTACCTGTATTCAACACAGTAAAAGATGCAGTTGCTGAAACTGGCGCTACTGCTTCAGTTATCTACGTACCAGCGCCTTTCTGTAAAGATGCGATCCTTGAAGCAATTGACGGTGGCATTGAGCTTATCGTTTGTATTACTGAAGGCATCCCAACAATCGACATGCTAGAAGTTAAAGTTAAATTAGCTGAAACTGGCGTTCGTATGATTGGCCCTAACTGCCCAGGTGTTATCACTCCAGGCGAATGTAAAATTGGTATTATGCCAGGTCACATTCACAAGCCAGGTAAAGTAGGTATCGTTTCACGTTCTGGTACTTTGACTTATGAAGCCGTTAAGCAAACGACTGACGAAGGCTTTGGTCAATCAACGTGTGTTGGTATTGGTGGCGACCCAATTCCAGGTACTAACTTCATCGACGTTTTAGAAATGTTCCAAAACGACGAAGGTACTGAAGCTATCGTTATGATTGGTGAAATTGGTGGTACAGCTGAAGAAGAAGCGGCTGAATACATCAAAGCGAACGTAACTAAGCCTGTTGTTTCTTACATTGCGGGTGTTACGGCTCCTGCTGGTAAACGTATGGGACATGCCGGTGCAATTATCGCTGGTGGTAAAGGTACGGCTGACGAAAAATTTGCTGCTCTAGAAGCTGCAGGCGTAACTACGGTTCGCTCTCTAGCTGATATCGGTAAAGCACTTCGCAAGAAGACGGGTTGGTAACTCATTAGCTTTTTGATTAGAGGTCAGCTTGCTGGCCTCACTTATTTTTGCTGTTGCTTATGACCATCTGTGTTGACGTAAGATATTTTGAGACTTAATTTGTACAGTATCTCCCAAGTTACTGGAATTAACAGCCCTAAGTTCATTAACCTGTAAACGAGAACTTAATCTAGTTTCAACTGAAGGAGATTTACCTAGTAAAAGTTGTCTCACTCCTGCCCGAGAACAAGTAACCCATTCTTCACGTGAAATATTAATTTGAACAGCTTCTTCTCTTGTAAGTTTTTTTCCAGTTATAGGGCATGAAATAGTCGGTAAGTACCCAAAATCATTGTACTCAGAATGAGCGGTGAATCTCTGATACTTAGGTGAAGTCTCAAGTTTTACTGTTGTTTTTTCAACAGTAAACGTTTCTTTTATGGCAGCGTCTAAGGCAGCTTCTTCGTTTTTGTCTTGCTTGCTCACATTTTGAGTGTCTTTTAGCGCAGTATTAGGGGTGAAGTTCTCTCTTCTTATTTTCCCTTGGATAGCTTTTGCTGCAAAATATCTGCTTAATACACTACCAAGAGATAAGGGTTCCCTTAAATTTTCTGCTATGGGTTTTAGAGCCCACTGTCCCGCACAATCTGTAAGAGCAAAATGGTGACCTCTGTGCTGTATAGTTTTGCTATTTCCTAGCCATAGCTTTTCAGCTAGAGAGCTTTGATTTGTTAATGCTTGTGCCATAAATTCTCTCTCTTATAACGAGTAATATCTTTTCATCGTGTATTATATTTTTGTGTGCTTAACTACAGCTTAAGGTAATAAAAATTATGAAATATTTATTAAATTAAATTGTTCTTACTAATGTGTAATTAATCAGTTTCATATTCCAGTGAATGAAACTTCATTGTATTAGTAAAGCTGACAGCTTTTATTCTTAACCCCAAATAGGATTTATTTGCAACGGATTTGATAATTGTGATTAAGTCACTTATTGTTAATATTTTTCTCTTAGTCTCCTAACTAAGCCTTTATCTTAATTATTTATCAGGTACACTAGCCGACAAAATAAACCATAGCATGTCAATGAGTTGAATTGACGGCAAGTAGGGGCAATTATGATCACAGCTTACCTATACAAAAACCGCCGCCTGACGATCAAAGAGTTAACTGTTGAGGATGATGTTCCTGAACAAACACTATGGCTAGATTTATATAAACCTGAAGATGAAGAGCGTGAGTGGTTAAGTCGGTTCTCCGTCGAAGAAGTCCCTGATGAAGAAGATATTAATGATATTGAGGCTTCTGCACGTTTCTATCAAAACGCCGATGGACTTCATATTAATTCTTTATTTCCACAACGTGTTGGGCAAGATGTTAGAGCAGTAAACATCTCATTTAATGTACGTGATAGCTTCTTACTAACAATACGTGAGGAAGATGTCGGTCTGGTTCGCTTATTAAGGAATTACCTCCGTCTTGGTCGGTTAAAGGTGACTACACCACAAGAGTTATTTCTTGAGTTTTTTAATCTCAAAGTAGATTACCTTTCAGATCTTATTGAAGATGTATATACAGTGCTTGAGAATGTTGGCGCTGAAGTGTTTGAAAGTGAAGAACTAGATGATGTTTTTAAACTGATCACTCTGCAAGAAGATTCTAACGGCAAGATTCGACTGAGTTTGCTCGATACACAGCGTTCACTTCGTTATATGCAGCGTTATTACCGTGGTCGTATGACAGATGAGGACTTAAAAGACATTCGTGAGATGCTTGCTGATATTGAATCATTAATGCCTCACAGTCAGTTTATTTTCGACAAATTAAACTTTTTACTCGATGCTGCTATGGGGTTCACCAGTCTTCAGCAAAATCGTATTATTAAAATTTTCTCAGTTGCAGCAGTGGTATTTTTACCTCCTACACTTATTGCAAGTAGTTATGGAATGAACTTTGTTGATATGCCTGAGTTATCATGGAAATTAGGCTATCCGATGGCAATTGCTTTAATGCTTGCTAGCGCAGTAGGCACTTACTTCTTTTTCAAACAGAAGCGCTGGCTATAACCTTATTCTAATCACCAATTCTTATAGAAGCCCTAATAAGAATTGGAATATTCAGTTAATAAAATGTTATCTTAATTACTTTGTGGTAAGCCGAGTATTAATATGGATTTTATTGAAGTATACCCCGATGCACTTCCGGAAGAATTTTGTGATCGTTTAATACACATCTTTGAATCTCATAAGGGTGTGAGAGATGGGTCTACTGGACATGGGGTTGATAAAGAAAAGAAGAACAGTCATGACCTTACTTTAGATACCTACCCAGAATTAGCTGCCGTAAAGAACGAACTCTTAGGTTACACGCTTGATAAAGCGGCAGACTATTTTACAAAGTATTGCATGGCACTCATGGGGGCTGTTTCAGTAGCCGTTGCCGATGAAAATGGTAAATCGGTATTCTTATCACCTGATAATTTTGAACGTCTGGGAAAACCAAGGGCTCAACCGCTTGTTAAATATCTCTATCGCAGTGGTACCATTAACCTACAAAAATATGAGAAAGGTGTCGGTGGATATCATCATTGGCATTCAGAGCAGTTTCCACAGAATGAGCATAATGAAGCTTTACATAGAGTCGTTCTTTATATGTTTTACCTTAATGATGTAGAAGAGGGCGGTGAGACAGAGTTTTACTACCAAAACCGCAACGTAAAACCTAAGAAAGGTACGATGGTCATAGCGCCAGCTGGGTTTACCCATACACATAGAGGTGGAATTCCCAAGAGTCACGATAAGTATATTGCGACGTCTTGGGTCATGTTTAATCGCGCTGAAAGGCTTTATGCACCAATTAGTTAATTGGTATTTTAATAACTACTTTTGCGCCGCCTAAACGTGAGTCTTCAAATTTGATTTGGCCGTTATATGAAGTAATGATTTCATGGCAAACGGCCAGACCTATGCCACTACCATCATGTTGAGTATCGGCTCTGAAGCCCCTTTCTAAAATAGACTCTTTAATATTTGGGTCGATGCCTTTTCCATCGTCTTCAATAATTAGGAAAAAGGTCTCATTAGCGGTGTATGACTCTATATGAACTTTAGAAAGACAAAGTTTGTAAGCATTCTCTAATAGGTTTCCACAAAGTTCTGTTAAGTTGTCTTTATCCCCAGGGAAGTTGATATTAGGCTCTAAATCTTGTGAAAGATAAATGTTCTTTTCTTGATATATTTTATTCAAAACGTTTTCAAGTTCAGCGATAGCAGGATAAAGCTCTGTTCGTTCATCTTTTAATGAATTACGGCCTAACGAGGCTCTTTTTAAGTGATAATTTACTGAGTTATCGATTTGAAATACTTGTTCAGAAATTTGTCGCTTTACTTCTGTATCAATAATTTCGGTATCTTCAACGAGCACTTTAATTGAAGCCAGCCTTGTCTTAAGGTTGTGAGCCAAGTCATCAGATGTATTCTTATATCGTTCAGCCTGAGCGTGAGATTGTTTAATTAATCGGTTAATAGATAAAGAAAGTGTTTTGAATTCTGCAGGGTATAAACCATCAACTTCTTCTTTTTGACCTTTCTTTATTTGATTGAGCTCTTTTCGCATATTACGAAATGGTTTCAGTCCCCAAAAAGCCGCAATCAACATAAAAATAAAAGTAATAGTGAGTATGATAAGAAGCTCAACGTACGTATGTTTACTATAAACTTCATATTCTTTACTGAAGCCTTTAGCATCTTTCAAAACGAGAAGTTCAAATCTTTTCATGTTAGCTTCAAGTGGTATTGAATAGATCAGATAATCTTTACCATCATCCAGCTGTAAATAATAAGGAGGTTTCTGTGATGAGATGGCACGGTATTTTGTACAGATATGTTCGAGGTTACGGTGTGATGCTAGCTTGGATGTCCATACTTGCTTATAATTTTCGTCACAACTCACCATTATGAAGTCAATGGGGTTAGTTGCTGCCATTATATTGGCATCATTTAAGCCTTCGAAATGCTGTTGTTTAATATTTTTAATGGCTTGAGGTAAGTCTGCCATTAATTCTTCTGTTTGAAAGTTGTATACCTTCTGAGCGTGTAACTCATTAATGAGCCAAGCCAGTGAAGTTCCTAAAACAAAAATGATTATGAAAGAGCTTAATAACATTCTAGTGATCAAGCTGTTCCATCGAAAAAATTTTAGTTGCATGGTTGATTAAACTTATAACCTTGGCCGCGGATAGTGCTTATTGGGTTTTCTAATCCATTCCTAGCAAGCTTTTTCCTTAAGCGACTGACCATAACTTCTATGGTGTTTGGATCACCCTCGCGATCTGCATAGATAACATCAAGTAAACGCCTCTTTGTGACGACTTCATGGTTGTGGCGCATCAAGTATTCTAAAATAAGGTACTCAAATGCAGTTACATCCACTGGTGAGTCAAACAAAGTGACTTGTTTTGCTGCTAAGTCTAACTCGAGGTTTCCACTTGTAATGAGAGGTTTTGCAAATCCCGCACTTCTTCTTACTAATGCATCGAGTCTAGCAACAAGCTCTTCTTTCTGGAAAGGCTTAACTAGATAATCATCTGCACCAGCATTCAACCCATCAACTTTATCTTTCCAGTGCATTCGCGCTGTAAGGACGAGAATGGGAGCTTTTAAATCATCCTCTCTAAGTTTTTGAATGAGCTTCACACCATCGAGATCAGGAAGACCTAAGTCCACGATAGCAACATCAATTGGATAATTTATAGCTTGATAATGACCTTCTTTTGCATTGAGGGCAACTTGAACTTGATTTCCAAGCTCGCTAAGTTGAACTTTGAGATGATGAGACAAAAGTGGGTCATCTTCAACGACCAGTATTCGCATTATTACATTCCGTTATCTTGAAGCAAAACGCTAGGTTAGTGGTTGAATAAAGTACTTAATTCCGTTTGTGCTTTATTTGGCTTTTACAAAGCATAGCAGACACTTTTAAAGTATGTCTGTTTATCTTATATACAAAATAATGTTTTGTTGCCAGCAAAAATTCAGATTAAATACCATCAGAGAAAAAAATATTAGATACAAGTGCTGAAATAGTTTCAGATGAAGTATCATATGTTTGATAATATCAATAAAATAAACTTATTTTGCTGATTATTAACAAGTTTTAATGATTTAGACTAAGTTGGAGACTAAGGTGAAAGACCATATACTAGCAGAAATGAGAGTCCTTGAGGAAATTTCCCCTGTTCTTGAGGTTGAGCGAAGGGTCTCATTCATAAAACAAATTCTGTCTAGAGCCCATAGTAAAACACTTGTCTTAGGTATTAGCGGCGGTGTTGATTCAACAGTTACTGGTCGACTATGCCAATTAGCGATTGATGAACTTAATCAAGAACACGATTCAAATGATTATCAATTTATTGCTGTTCGATTGCCATATCAAACACAAAAAGACGAAGATGAAGCTCAGCTGGCTTGCTCTTTTATTAATCCGTCAAAATTGGTAACGGTAAATATTGGTAATGGCGTTGAAGGGATACATAACGAAGTAGTCTCTGCGGCTAATTCTGCAGCTATTTACAAATCAGAGCATATTAATTTAGATTTTGTAAAAGGCAACGTTAAAGCAAGAATGAGAATGATTGCTCAATATGAACTTGCAGGACTTTCAGGCGGTTTGGTAGTTGGAACAGATCATAGTGCTGAAAATTTAACCGGGTTTTATACGAAGTGGGGTGATGGTGCATGCGATTTGGCACCAATTTTCGGCTTAAATAAGCGTCAAGTTAGAAAGATTGCAACATATTTAGCAGCACCTAAAACACTAATAAGTAAGGCTCCAACAGCAGACCTAGAAGAAAATGCCCCACAGTTGGAGGATGAAGTTGCGCTTGGTCTGACGTATGATCAAATTGATGATTTTCTTGAAGGACGTGAAGTTAGCGCTGAAGTTGAGCAAAAACTTATCGCAATCTATCAGCGTACTGAACATAAACGCCAATCTATTCCGACATTATACGATTTAAATTAAATATACTTGCCGAGTTGATAATCCTCAGTCGAAGGGCTTTAACTTTCACTGAGGAATCCCCATCTCTTTTTTATTCCTTCATTAGTAAACAATGTGATGTTAGATTTTTCTCGAATTAATTGGCTTGACGATAAAGGTAGAGTTAAGACTCCTAAGTTTTTATATCTAGTATTGGTATTTCTGGCTAAAGGTTGGTGTGTTTTTTTAATGTCATTAACACAGGCCGGTCAAAGAGATGGACTGGTTAAACTTTTTTATCCTCTGAAAAGCGACTTTGTTTCAGCGCTGGCAACTGGTGCGATTGCTGTTTTTATCTACGGGTTGATTGTTTTTGAGAGAAAAGGAACTTTAGCTTGGATTTATCCTTTATTTCATAAAATACGCTGGTTGTTGTTTGCTTCTATTTTCATGGAAGTTGTATTGATTTATTTTCGTTTACTTCATACTGATTTCGTTTTTCATTGGGTGAAAGGTTTAGAGGTATTGGGAGTCTTTTGGTGTTTCCTCTACGTTTTCAAATCTCAGCATTTAGGAGTGTATCTTAAAAATGACTATGAACCTAAAGAGGAAAGTGGGGCGAGTTAACACTTTTAGTTCAATTACTCGACGGATAGTCTAACTTTTGACTCTTTTACTGGAAAAACGAAATGTTAGAGTATACTTTATTACATTTGAGCATTTAAAATATGTTCAACTTAATTTTAGAAATTAAGCAGCAAGTTAAGGGAACTAATACTTGGCAAAGTCGTCTTCACAGCCTGAAATAGCAGTTTCAGAATTAAAAGTCGGGCAGATTATAAAGTTGCCATTATCATGGACGAATCACCCTTTTTTAAGAAATCGAGTGATATTAAAATCTGAAGTAGAAATTGAGATGATTAAAGGGCTAGGTGTTCCTTATGTTATTCTACTCGATGATGTCAATTCTGCAGCTGAAAATGAGCAAATTTCAGAACAACAATCAACAGAATTAACTCAGGCCGAGCCTTTGTTTGAGGATGAGAGTAAATTACTCAGAAAATCTTTAGCTGCTAGCCAAAAGCGATTTTATAAATCAATTTCAGATACTAAAGCAGTACACAGTAAGATAGTGACGGATCCAAATGGTGCTTATCGCTTATCAGCCTCTACTGTGGAAGCTTTACTCGCTGATATGTTAGAGGTCGACAAACCTTATCTCACACTGGTTGAAGGGAATGATAATTCAGTTAGCATAAATCAACATTGTGTTTCAGTAGCGGTTGTTTCAATGCTAATGGCAAGACTTTTAAAAGTAGATCAAGATTTAATTCGAGATATTGCGTTAGGCAGTTTGTTACATGATTACGGAAAATTTAAAGTTCCCGACAGTATATTAAGAAAGAAAGACGAACTCACCGTCAGTGAACGTAATTTTTATAATTTACACCCCAATTATGGTGTTAATGTTTTAAAAGATCAGGAATATATTTCAAAGGTTTCCCTTCATATTATTGGCCATCATCATGAGTATCTTGATGGTTCGGGTTATCCTGATAAATTGAAAGCAAAGCAAATACCACTATCTACGCAGATTGTCAGTTTAGTGAATCAGTTTGATAATTTATTGAGTGACGTGAGGTTTCCTACACCTCAAATAGCACTGGGGCATTTATTTAAAAACGGTGCAAAAAAGCATTCTTCAAATTTAATTTCTGCACTTGTAAAAATAATGGGTATTTATCCGCCTGGAACACTGGTCAAACTTTCTGATAATTCTGTTGGTAAAGTTATGATCACCAATGAACAGGTAAAAAAACCAAGTGTATTGTGCTGTAAAGTCGATGGCTCTGATGCTTCATTAAAAACGCTATCTAAAGAAGATATTGAAATCGTAAAAGTGATTACTGTCGATGATTTATCTTCTCAAGCAAAAATCAGCATAAAAGCGACTTCCCCGATAAGTTTTTATTTCACCGCAGCAACATCCTAAACTTGTAGAGATTTTATCTCGATGTAATAATCTTAAAAAACAATTACGAGTATCTGTTTTGAAAAGTATTTCTATTATTGGTTGCGGTTGGTTTGGACTTCCTCTTGCTGAAGCTTTGGTTGACGATGGTTTCAACGTTGTTGGTACTAAAAGAAACTCAGAGAGTTTCTCGCTACTCGAGTCGAAAGGGATTACCCCAGTTGCTTTAGACCTATCTCAAATGCTTAATTCATCCGATGATTATTCGAAAAATCATTTAAATGATTGTGCAACAGATTACTTGTTGGTAAATATTCCTCCTCGAACACGCTCAGGTAATAAACATTACCTTGAAGAGTTGGAACTGTTGCTTAAGTTAATCAAGCCTCTTACTTACAAACGCATTATTTTTATCAGCACTTCAGGTGTATACCCTGATTTAGATAGAGTCGTCGACGAAGGAGATGCTTGTCAGTTGAGTAATGGTAGTGAGTTACTTTATACAGCCGAACAGCTTTTTCTAAAATTTGAAAATGCTTGTCTTTTAAGGTTTTCAGGCTTAATTGGTCCTAAGAGAAATCCCGGACGTTTTTTTGCTAATCGAGATAAAGTAGATGATGGGAACGCACCGGTAAATTTGGTTCATTTAGATGACTGTATACATGCCGTAAAAGCTGTTTTAAAAGCGGATTCTGTTTCGAGTATTTATAATATTTGTTCGCCACACCATCCAACAAAAAGTGAGTTTTACTCTGAAGCTATAAAACGTTTAGGCAGGGTTCCTCCAGTTTTTGTGAGTAATTCAGCGATTAAAAAGCAAGTTGATGGTAGTTTGATTACCAGAGATATTGATTTTACATATAAATTCGACAATTTATATGTAGCAATAGAACACTGTTAATGGAGTAGAAAATTGAATTACAAATTATCAAAAGTGCTTTTATCGTTTTTACTTGTTTGTGTAAGCCATATGAGTTTTGCAAATACATTTGTAGAAGGAAAAGATTATAAAAAGGTATCTGGGCTTCCTGAGGCAACTAAACCAGTTGTTAGAGAGTTTTTTTCTTACAATTGCCCTCATTGCTATCAAGCTGAGCCAACTGTCGAGAAAATGGCACGGTTGCTTAAAGGTAAGGTAACCTTTAAGCGCACTCCCGTTGGTGCAGGGCGTCCGAGTTGGATTCTTAGTCAAGAAGCTTATTATGTTGCTCAAAAACTAAAAATAACCAATCAAGTTCACAGTAAAATCTTTCATTACATCCATGAAGAAGCAGGTCCATTCACTAATGCTCAGCAGTTGAAAGCATTTTTTGAATTCCAAGCCGTTTCAGGAAAGGAATTTGATAAGGTTTATAACAGCAAAGATAAAAAAACGACGCTAGATAATTATGGTATTCAGCTTGAGCTATCAGGAATTACAGGTGTACCAACATTGTTAGTTAACGGTGTTTATGTAGTTAATCCTGGTGAGCATACGGCTCAAGAACTTGCAAAGTTGGTCCAGTTTCTCGTCGCTAAAAAATAACTGCTTACATTTATTTTCTTTATGAAATAGCACGTCTTGTTAAGTTTGAGGCATGAATAAAGGGAGAGATCATGCCTCAGAGTCATTCTTCAGTTTCACCTCAAGCAGGTAGTTTTGTTGCTTGCCATGTTTTTGGTGTAATTAAACATGTTGGAGTTTGGGTTGATAACTCAATCATCGAACTACAAGGAACGGGACTCATCAGGTTTGTTTCCCCTGAACGTTTTTTAAAAGATCGCTCTGGTGAAACTATCTATATATCTTGTATTCAAAATCAACCAATCAAAAATAAAGTCTTAGCTCAAAAAGCATTGGATCAAGTATTTCAATTTCGTAATTATGACTTGCTCAAAAACAATTGTTATCGATTTTGTTACGCTAGTCTTACTGGGCATGAGGAGTTTATTGAAACTTTTTCTGAATTTAACCAGTTGATTTCACGCCACTATGGTGAGCAAGTAGAGTGGAAGCCTATTAATACTTAACTCTAGATCTGCGTAAGCAATGCAAACCTATACAGCACTGCCGATCAAGTTAAAGCTAGTGATATCAGACCATTGTAACCATTCACCAGCCCCGTATTGACTTTTGGAATAAATGGTGAAACACCCTTAAAAGTGATACTTGCATCACAAAACAGCGGCACCCTTGCGGTTATGAATGTCAATAAACGGGAATTTGAAATTGTCAATACCCCTCTGGTGAATGCTTACAGACCATTAATTACCTTGAATATAAACTTACGAGGTTATCAAAACATTAAGGATTAATTGAATACTTAATACCGTCATTATATTTTACCTTGTGTTTCATTAATTAAATAGTTGAATTTAATGGGGTTTTGCAATATGGAATTTCGATTGCTAACCGCTTTCTTTTCTTTATTCTTCAGCTTGTTCACATACTCTCACGGAATACAGGGCAGCTCCCTTTCTACTAAAGAATTGAGTAGTTCTGTTTCTAATTTTAATCAGAGTCAGAGCCATTTAGTGCGTTACTCAATCGATGGAAAGGAAACAGGCTCGGTATATTTTAATATATACGGAATTTATATGGGCGGTATCTGGGCAAGTAATTGGGATGATTCAACCTAGAAAACTCAGTTGGGTACGTTCTCAAGCGCAGAAAAAATTGTCGGTAGCAAGGCAGAACGTGCAGCAAGTAGTTAATCTACTTGCAAATGTTCTAACGTAGATAACGGCAATTT
>NZ_JAFEUN010000032.1 GCF_016900895.1 Parashewanella hymeniacidonis | reverse complement strand
AAGAGCAGAATTTTGTCTGGTGACAATAGAGCTGTGGAACCACCTGAATCCATCCCGAACTCAGTAGTGAAACGCAGCATCGCCGATGGTAGTGTGGGGTCTCCCCATGTGAGAGTAGGTCATTGCCAGACGCCAAATTTGTTTAGTGTTAACACCTAAACAGAAAGAGTTGGAGCGGTAGTTCAGTTGGTTAGAATACCGGCCTGTCACGCCGGGGGTCGCGGGTTCGAGTCCCGTCCGCTCCGCCAATATTAAACAAAAAAGCCTCATCATTTGATGAGGCTTTTTTGTTTTTAAATCCAGTCAGTTATAAACGAATCCTTTTGAGCTGCTTTCACTGCATCAACGAAATTTCAATTAGTTAAACTATTTTGTGGTGACCAGAATGTGACCATTTGGTGTCTAAATAAATCTTTAATAAAATGTATTCATTTAACATACTAGAGTTTAGAGTTTCAGCGGGTAAAAAAGAAACAAAAAATGTTTGACAATGCATCTCAAATTGCGTTGCCGCTCACTAAATGACTTTTGTATTTTAAAGGCATTTAGTGAGCGGCCTTCAGAGAGAAAAACAACTTTCTGGAGACCGCCATGAACAACAAAGGATGCAGCCACATCCCTTGTGAACTCTTCCATTGGATCACATTTCTAACTCAAGCGCTACCCCTAAGATCAATTGCTACATTCATTGAGCTATTAATGGGTGCTATGTTAACTCACTCAGGTTTTGTCACTGATTGTTACCTGACCATAAATATGCAGCGACATTGGACAAGCTATTACAAGTGGCTACAACAAGGAAAATGGTCTTGGTTAGCCTTAGCTCGTCAGTTTTTAAGGCTTGTCTTACGTGTCACTAAACCAAAAGCTATCTACTTAGCCATTGATGATACCTTAACACTCAGAGCCTCGAAACAAGCACCCGCAAGCCAGATACATCATCAGCACGGTAATAAACCTAATCTCGCCAAATATGTTAGAGGGCAATGTTGGGTGAGTTTGGCAATCGTTGTAAAAAATGCAGCAGGTAAAGCGGTCTCCTTGCCGATTCTATCGAGGTTGATGCCAAGCTCTGGCAACACAGGGAAACTGGTTGCTGGGATGACGCTAATCCGAGCTATTCACTCACTACTTAATGCGCATAATACGGTACGGGTTCTGGTCGATAGCTGGTACATGAGAGGAAAGTTCATCAAAGCCATGAACTTGAGAGGATATCATGTGATAGGACAAGCTCGTTATGATACTCGCCTTTATGAGCAGCCCGAGGAGGTCTTAGTCAAAAAGCGTGGCCGACCGAGGAAGTACGGGAGTAAATTTACGGCTGAAAAGGTCGAGAAATTACCAGCTCAAGTGGCCGAGCTGTATTTATATGGAAAAAAGCAGTTGGTACGCTACCGTAGCGCTACGCTAAAAGCCCGTTTGTTAGATGGGCAACTTGTCAAAGCCGTTTGGAGTCAGCTACAAAACGACGATGGAACGTGGAAAACTCCTTGTTTAATTTTATCAACGGACTATGCACTTAACGCTGAGCAAATTATTGAGGCATATGGTCTACGCTGGCCAATTGAACCAATGTTTCATGAACTAAAACAAGCTTGGGGAATGAAAGAAGCATGGCAACAAACAAGGCAGGTTTTACATCGTTGGGTACACATCACTATGGTAGGCTTTGGATTAACTCAGTTGCTGAGCTGTATTTCAAATCCGAAAGTAGCACAGTTGTGTAATCATTCACCTTGGCGTAGAGGAAACCCGATAACAGCAGGGCAAATACGAAAAGGTCTGCTCTATATTTTTAGGCATGTTGAAGTAAGAGCTTGGTGGAACCCAAAGTGCAAAAAATTCGAACCACCAAATCGGCAAAATTGCAGTAGTTATAACCAAGCAGCCTAAAAGCTTAAGAAAATAAGAAGTAAACAGTTAAGAAAGAGAGTCCTTAGCATACGATTGTGTCGCTGAGGCGGGTTCGCTTACTCTAAACTCTAGTTAACATATATACTTGAATAAAACTATCACTCTGAGACTACACTTTCTTCATGCAGAGAATGGTTTACATAGTACATTTGAAGTTTCGAATGACAAGAAGTTAGTTGAACTGAGCGTTAAACTGAAATAATAGACATTAGAGAACACTCTCATATGTTTATTATGCGCTAAACTACAGTTTGAGATATATGTAAATTATTAAAATAAAGTTGAGGAACTTATGATGTAACCATTCACCAAGTCTCTCTTGATTTCTGTGAAACAAGTCACTTGATCTAAGATTGTTACTTGTGCGATCTTTTTTTGGTGTTTTTATGTACACATGAAAAAGAAAAAATATTTTGAAGGTGAGCCTCCAACTGTTGACTCCCTTGGTGGTGTAACTAATGCGAACCTTTATATTCAAGAGCTTTGGCAAAAGCTTAGGGAATATGAAGATAGGCTGA
Organism: Parashewanella hymeniacidonis; assembly: GCF_016900895.1. Lineage (GTDB taxonomy): Bacteria > Pseudomonadota > Gammaproteobacteria > Enterobacterales > Shewanellaceae > Parashewanella > Parashewanella hymeniacidonis. The sequence goes on along the minus strand of NZ_JAFEUN010000032.1, from coordinate 36,904 downwards.
AGCAGTCTTCTCGAAATTCATCTAAGTCACCGTCATCAGATACACCTGAAGCTAAGGCCGAGCGAAAAAAGCTCAAACGCCTCGTAGCCGAAATAAGGTGGGCGCTCAGCCAGGCCACACGGGGCACAAAAGACCGTTAGCTGAATTATCTGATACTGACAAAGTTATTGAGTGCAAGCCGCAGGCTTGCTGCTCTGCTTGTCATCATCACGTAAAGATAAACCAGCAATGTAGTCAACGTCATCAAGTATTTGATTTACCAAATGTGCCTTTGGAAATCACTGAATATCAGGTATTCCACGGTCACTGCGAATATTGCAATGCCACCTACAAAGGCGAATTACCTGAGAATGCGCCTAAAGGCCAAATCGGTGCACGTTTAATTAGCCACATTGCTGTATTAGCGGGGAAATACCATTTAAGTGTATCTCAAACTCGACAGTTATTACTTGACCAATATGGCATCACCTTTTCGACGGGAGCGATTTCGGAAGCGCAAGGAAAAGTAAGTGCCATGCTCACTCCAACACATCAAAGTCTTAAAGCTCACATCCATAGAGCGTTGCATGTGCATTGTGATGAGACTTCTCACTCCCGTAACGATGAGCAAGGTACACGTTGGTGCTGGCTTATCGCATCACAAGATGCCGTATTTCAAACCGTTCGATACTCTAGAGGTAAAGAAAGCGCCAAATTTATGCTTGGCGAATGCAAGGATAACATTGTCATTACTGATCAATATGCTGCCTACAATTTTATCAACCCAGAAAAGCATCAACTTTGTCTTGCTCATGTGCTTCGAAATCTCCAACAGATGGCCGATTACTCAGGTGGAGGGCTGACCGCATTCATCGGTAAGAGGTTAGTGCTCATCCTTAACACAGTCTTTCGAACTCAGCATCGATATGAACACAGTCTACTGACGGAAGCTCAGTGGCTAAGAAGGATGCAACGCTTGAAACGTAGCTTTAAAAGCTTACTAGAGAAAGGCGCTGAAACTCCGTCAGAAAGATACTCAGGTCGATGCCAACATTTACTCAAGCATGAAACAGGCTTATGGGTATTTGTTACTCACAAGGGAACGCCACTTACTAATAATGAAGCTGAACGCTGTATTAGAGGTACGGTTATCATGCGTAAAAACTGTTTTGGTACTAGCTCAGATAGAGGAGATAAGTTCCGTTCAAGAGTTTTATCTGTGGTTGAAACGTGCAAGAAACGTGGGTTATCGGCACTTGAAGTTATATCTGAAATTGTTACAGCCGTAACAGAAAGAAAACCCTATCCAGATGTTTTTAACCTCACCAGCGTCTAGTCAATACTACACTGGTGAATGGTTACCTTATGATGAAGCATTCAACTAGATATGAGAACCAAATTCACGAGTTAGATTTAATATCGAGTAAGTTAAGGGAACAGGTAGCAGGTGAAAAAACTATATCTCATGAAGGCCAAGACACTTATCTCAAATGGTATGAACTCGGTGGTGTTGCGACGTTGTTTATTGCTGGAATGCTTGTAGGAAAATTCTTTCTTTGAAGCTATTGGTTTTAAAAACGTAGCGCACGTCTTAGAGCCTAGGTGTCATAATTCTTCAACTAACTCCTGTTGACCAGAAAGGCAGGAGTTTATACATTTCTCAACATGCAACACTAATTGTTCAACATCATAATTAAGGTCGGTTTGTTTTGATGAAAGTATCAAGTCCATTATTAGGTTAGTTAACCGAATAGGAAGTTGATGCTTTGTGAGTCCTTCGATCGCATAAACCTCGCACTTTTTTGTCAGTGATTCAAAAAGCGGTTGTTTCAATTTTCCTAGATGACTGACCGAATTCTTTTTAAATTCACTTGATGCTATTAGAGTTAAATAATAACTGGTGGCGTAAATCGTTAATGGCTGCATATTTGCCTCCTACAACAAGGTTTCGATGAAATTTTCAAAAATGACAATGAAAATCAGTTTTACTAGAAAGAACAGTGATGTAGGAATTTTACTTATCAACAAAGTGTACTTTGTCTTAAAAGTTTTCAAGTCAAAATAGATTTTTTGTTGATAGCTTGTATGCTTAACCATATGGCATGATTTAGCTACTTTACCAGAGCTATTGAACTTCCTTTGATTAGACATAATCACTACCTTTGTTCTAGTCAAGAACTTAAGTTCTTATAGTAAGTAAAGCTGATATACTTAAAAATGCAAATATATAGAACATTAACTTTTTAAAAAATTCTGGGATGAAACTATGATTATTTATAAAATCAAAGAGTTAATAGCGAGAAAGGAAATTGCAGAAAAAAGAAAAATTATGTTGATTGACGTGGCTAAAGAGGCCGGAGTGAACCGTAGCGCACTTTCTAAAATGATAAACCCTGAGTTCGGATATGTTACAACGACAGCGGTTTTAGAAAAACTCTGCGTGTATTTCGATTGCGAGATTAGTGATCTTGTATTGCTTCATAAAAAATAATTTTTATGCGTCATGAATTGTCTTATAGGCGCTGATACTGGGGGCTCAAGATAAACAAGAAGTCTTTATGAAAGAATATATCGTCACTTATACATCCAAGGATCTCCGCCAACAAAGTCGTGTATTTGCTTATAGCCTGCATGATACGTGTAATCGCACTAAGAGTGCGGTAGGCAGCATCGGAATTAAATGAATAACCCCGTCGAAAGCAGCGGGGTATTATCATCTAGATACACGAAAGAAGATAGTTCGCCCCAAGGGGCGGGGAATTAGACCCGCAGCGATTAAAAATAGAGAAGTAAAATCTTAATTAATAAGCTACTGGCTTTAGTTATACAAATGAGAGGGATGACTGAATTGATCAGTTTGTATTTTTACAAAAATTGAACCTACAGCATCCCCTCTATTATTTGCTTTCTATCAGAGGAGTTCTGGGGTAACCATTCACTAGAGCGGTATTGACTAATCGCTGATGAGGTTGAACACTTCTGAATAAGGTTTTCGTTATGTTACAGCCGTAACAATTTCAGATATGACTTCAAGCGAAGATAAGCCTCGTTTCTTACAGGTTTCAATCACGGACAAAACTTTTGAACGGAATTTATGGCCTATATCAGAGCTGGTTCCAAAGCAGTTTTTACGCATGATAACCGTACCTCTGATGCAGCGCTCAGCTTGATTGTTGGTAAGTGGTTCCTTGGTAAGTCACAAAGACCCACAACCATTTTTCATATTTTAGTAAGTGTTGGCATCGAACAGAATATCTATCCGACGGCGCTACAGCGCCTTGCTCAAGTAACGTTTTAAATCTACGTTTTAAGCGTTGCATTCTTCTAAGCCACTGGATTTCTGTTAGCGTACTTTGCTCATATCGATGCTGAATTCGAAATACTGCTTGAAGAGTTAGTACCAATTTCTTTCCTATCTGCGAAGTTAACCCTCCGCCTGTGTAGTCCGCCATTTGTTGGAGGTTAAGTAATACATGAGCCAGACAAAGCTGATGCCTTTCGGGATTAATGAAGTTGTAAGCCGCATATTGATCTGTGATGACGATATTATTCTCGCACTTACCCAACATAAATTTAGCGTTGTCTTTATTTGTGAAGTATCGAACTGTCTGAAATACAGCATCTCGTGATGAAATCAACCAACACCATCGGGTACCTTGCTCACAATTACGAGAATGGGACGCCTCATCACAATGAACATACAAAGCTTTGTGTATATGCTCGTTCAAGCGTTCAAGCGTTCAAGCGTTCAAGCTTTGATGCGTTGGAGTGAGCATTGAACTGACTTTTCCTGGTGCTTCTGAAATCGCTCACGTTGAAAAAGTAACGCCTTATAGATCATATAGTAGCTGTCGAGTTGAGAAACATTTAAGTGATACTTTCCTACCAACACTGCGATATGACTCGTTAAACGGTTACTTATTTGACCTTTGGGAGCACTTTCAGGTAATTCACCTTTAGTAGGTGGCATTACAATATTTACAGTGACCGTGAAAAATTTGGTACTCGGTGATCTTCAAAGATACTTTGGGTAGGTCAAATACTTGATGACGACGTCTATGTCGCTCATTTATCTTGATTGAGTGATGACAAGCAGAGCAACAAGACTGAGGCTTGCACTCCATTACGATATCATCAACAGACAGTTCATCTAAAGGTCTTTTGTGCTCTGTGTAGCCTGGCTGAGCGCCCACCATATTTCGTTTGAACTTTTTTCGCTCAACCTTAGTTTCAGATGTATCTGATGACGGTGATGTTGATGAATTTTGAGAGGACTGCTTCAACCTATCTTCGTATTCATGAAGCTTTTGCCATAACTCTTGAATCAACAAATTAGCATCTTTCTAGTTGGTTGTGGAGCGTCTTTCTCGGAGAATTTTTCTTTTTCATGTGTACATATAAACATTGTAAAAAGATCGTTCAAGTAACTTTTTAGATCAAATGACTTGTGTCACAAAAAACAAGAGGGGCTTGATAAATGGTTACGAAAAAATGCTACATAAAATAATTCAAATTGCCTAAATAATGCATTAACTAATCTAATCAACAGAATAAAGCCAAACCAATAATCGATTAAACAAGGTTTCTAATGCAAATTTCTTATATAATCCTTGTGCAATTAACTTAAAATAAACAATTAATCACTTATTATGCGTAAATCACTCTTGTTTTTATTGGGAACGCTTGCTTGTTCATCTTTACACGCTGCTAGTGTTAGCCCTTATATACCCCTAAAGTCAGATCCCTTGCTAGAAAATGATATAGAAACCCTTGCAATCGTGGCTAACATTCCAAAAGTGATAAAGCCATACAATGTAAATGTTATTTTAGATGCGCTACCTAAAATTAAGCATGGTTATCCAGAATTGTATTTTCGTTTATATCGTTCACTCAGGCCTTATAAAAGCCAATTTGCTATCACACACAGCACAGTTTCGGTTTTTGATTCAGGAGATACGGCGCACCCTATCCCCAACGCAAGAGGGGCGACGACCGATAACCGCTATTTACTGAGCAGTCGAGCGCAATGGCAAGTAACAGATTGGCTAGGAGTATACCTAGGCACAGAGTTATCACAGCAGCATAAGCAAGCTACAGGCTCGATGCTATCTCTAGGCTTTAACTGGGCACAACTTGATGTAGGTTACCGAGACCATTGGTACTCACCGTTTACTGGGCACAGTCAAATTATGAGTACCAATGCAAAAACATTTCCTTCGGTAACATTAAGCAATAACTTACCGATCACTTTTTTAGATACAAACTTAAATTATGAGTTTTTTTTAGCACAAACAGATCGCCAACCCGTGCTATTTAATGGCCAGTGGAGTGATAAAAATAAACCTTTACTGGCGGGTTTTCATTTTAGTTTCGAGCCTATAGATGGCTGGACGTTAGGCGTAAATCGAGTATTTCAATTTGGTGGCGGTGAAAGAAAAGTAAGCTTTAAAACCCTTGTTAAAGCCTTTGTTGACCCAGGTGGTGCAGATAATACAAGAGAGGACTTAACCTCAGATCAAGAAGCCGGAAATCAGGTTGCATCAATAACATCAAAAATGAATTTTGATGCGCCTATTCCTTTCAGTGTAATTGCTGAACTGGCAGGTGAAGATACCAGTAACAGCAAGAATTATCAGTTTGGAAACCCTGTGCTAGCATTTGGCTTACACTTCCCAATGTTATTTGACGACAAAGTTTCTTTCGGTTACGAATACAGTTACTGGACATCGGGCTGGTATCAGCATCATTTATATCGAGACGGCTTTGTCAATGACAAGTTCGTGCTTGGTCATTGGGCACTCCAACAGCAAAGAGAGCAGGGCACAGCTTTAGAAGGTGAGTCGCATTATCTAAGAACTCAATACCGCTTTGACAATAACCATAATTTAATCACTCAAATTAGGCTTATCAATCAAAAAGAGACGGCGAAAAAGAAATACAAGAACAGTTGGGAAATTGAAACAGAATACGTAATGCCGTGGCAAGACAACCTAGTATCAGTTGGTGCGTATTTGGGTGAGGATATATTGGGTAAAAACTTTTGGCAGGCCAGATTCAGTTTTAAATGGATTTAATTGATTGTTAGATATCAATGTCATTCCCATTTCACGGGAATGACAAATTTTGATATTTTATTTCAGCATACTTTCTAAATGTGCTCTAAAATCTTTGCCTAACTTTTTATTGTTGAGCGTATATTCAACAAATGCTTTAGCGTAACCAAGCTTGTCACCACAATCATGTGACTTACCAGACATATGAAAGGCTTCAACCGTCTCTTGCTCAATCAGCATATCAATGGCATCAGTAAGTTGAACTTCATCACCAGCACCTACAGGCGTTCTTTCGAGCAAAGGCCAAATGTTTTGTGAAAGTACATATCGCCCCACAACTGCTAAATTGGACGGCGCTTTATCAATCTCAGGCTTTTCAACCATATGCTTAATTTTAGAAGACTGCCCCTCCGTCAATTCAACACAGTCACAATCTGCAATGCCGTACTTATTAACATCTTGCTTAGGCACGGGCGCAACCATAATCTGGCTTGCTTGGGTTTCTCTATAGCGGGCTTTCATTGCCGCTAAGTTTTCTGAAGTTTGATTGGCAGAATATTCATCTAAAATTACATCAGGTAACACAACCATAAACGGGTTATCACCAATACATGGCTTTGCACATAAAACAGCATGTCCTAAACCTTTTGCTTCGCCTTGCCGAACGTGCATAATGGTTACATCTTTAGGGCAAATAGACTGAACTTCCTCAAGTAACTGGCGCTTAACACGGTTCTCTAGGGTCGATTCAAGTTCATACTGTTTGTCAAAATGATTTTCAATGGCATTTTTACTGGCATGTGTGACCAGCACAATTTGTTTAACACCTGCGGCTACACACTCATTTACGATATACTGAATCAATGGCTTATCAACTAAAGGTAGCATCTCTTTAGGGATAGCTTTTGTTGCGGGTAGCATTCTTGTACCAAGTCCTGCTACAGGGATTACTGCTTTCATATTTTTCCTGTTAACTTTCTATCATGTTTTTGCTCGTCATACTCGAACGCTTTAGTCGCGAAACGAAGTAACTGCAGCTGTGTATGTCGATCACCCAGCGCCTTTTGAACGCCTCAATAATAGCAACCCTCACATCAATAAGCATTCTTATTGATAAAGCCTTTAAAAATGGTGCCAAAAATAATTTTTAAGTCAAAACCAAGTGACCAATTACGAATGTAATTTAAATCGTACTCTACACGCTTTTCCATTTTATCTAGTGTATCAGTCTCGCCACGCCAGCCATTTACTTGAGCCCAGCCCGTGATCCCGGGTTTAACTTTATGGCGTAGCATATACCCATCGACTAACTTACGGTATTCTTCATTGTGTGCAACGGCATGAGGACGAGGACCAACAATTGACATCCTGCCTTGCAAGGCGTTAACAAACTGTGGCAACTCATCAAGACTCGTTTTACGTATAAAAGCACCTACAGGTGTTAAACGAGCGTCATTTTTAGTTGCCTGAATAACTTTATCGCTATTTTCCATCACAGACATTGAGCGAAATTTATAAACTTCAATTGATTTCCCATCAATACCATAACGTTTTTGTTTAAAAATAATTGGCCCTGGAGAAGTAAATTTAACAGCGGCTGCAACAGCTAATAAAACAGGTGAAATTAGTACAAGAATTATCGATGAAAGCACAATATCCTCGATACGTTTTACTATGGCGTTGGCACCATCTAGAGGTGAGTCATAAATACTGATAGTAGGGATACCATTCAAGGTATCTGTTCTTGCATGCAATAGTTCAAAAGTAAAAACATCAGGCACGATATAAAGTGAAACAGTGGTATCTGATAACTCTTTCACCAGCCATTTAATGCGGCTTTCGGCTCGCATTGGTAGTGTTAAATAGACGCGATCAATGCCGCCTGCTTTACAATCAACAACAAGCCTTTCTAAATCGCCAATAATGGTTTGATTATCGGTTCTGCCTCCAGATTGCCCATCATCATAAAAACCTAAAAATTTAAAACCTAGAGAGTTATCTTTTGAAAATTGTTGATGAAGTCTGCTACCTAAATGACCAGCCCCAGCAATCACTACAGTTCTAGTGTTCATACCTTTTGAACGTAGTGACTTTAAGCCAAAGTTTAAAGCGACTCGGTAGGAAATTAAAAATAATAAAGTGATAGAAAACCAATGAATTTCTTCGATTTGTAACTCACCATAATGGACTTCAAAATAATCTGAAACTAACAATACAATGCCAGCTGATAAGCCCCAATAAAGCGCTACTTTTTTGATTTGTTGATACAGTGATAAACCGCGCCAAGATATATAAAGAGAGCCCGCTTCAGCAATGAGTAGAAATAATAACAATGCTCCCATTAAAATTAAGGAGTCATTAATAATCCATGGAGAAGACCAAAGAACCTTACTAATTAATAAGGCTAAGACAATAAAACACAAATCTAGCGTCCGTTGCATTAATGAAATTGCACCAGAATGAGAGTGCAATACACCTTTCATGTTCATAGTTGTTCTCGTTTATTTAAATTTAAGAAAGAGTAGAGATAGGAATTTATTGCACTTGGTACGCAAGAGGCGTTTAAGTGCTTACGCATTTTTTCTGTCACACTCGAATGTTTTAGTCGAGTGTCCAGTGCCTTTAATTTTTTGCTTGCCATACCTGCGAAGGAAGGTATCCAGAGGCTTTTCTAGAAAAAAGCAAAGACGCTAGGCTTCTGCCTACGCAGGAGTGACTGCAAAATATGCTGAACTTTATTGGAAATCAGGAAAGCTTTCATTTCCGTTCCTTATCGTCATACCAGAATGCCTTTGTATGGTATCCAGCACTTTTGATATTTTGCCTGTCGTACCCGAATGTAGTAACCGGGTACCCAGCGCCTTTAGACCGTAAAAATCTTAACCTTCAATCAAAGCCAAAACTTCTTCAGTCTTTTGCTTCATTAACGCAACATCACCTCTAGACTCAAGATTTAAGCGAATCACAGGTTCAGTATTTGACTTACGTAAATTAAAGCGCCAATTGCCCATATTAAGGCTAATCCCATCTGTGCGGTCAATACCAACCGCATCTTTTTCGTAAATAGCCAAAACACGCTCAATCACTTTATCAGCATCATCAACAGTGCGATTAATTTCACCAGGTGAAGGGTAGGCTGCCATGCGTTCTTTAACTAACTCAGAAAGAGGTTGACCTTTAATAGAAACTAACTCAGCAACTAACAACCAAGGGATCATGCCAGAATCACAATATGCAAAATCTCTAAAATAGTGATGCGCACTCATCTCTCCACCATAAATGGCATCTTCGCTGCGCATACGTTCTTTAATAAATGCATGACCAGTTTTACTTTGAACAGCGTTGCCACCATTGCTTTCAACAATATCAACCGTATTCCAAGTTAAACGAGGATCGTGAATAATCTTGCTTTCAGGGTGCTTTTGTAAAAAAGCTTCGGCTAATAAACCTACAATGTAATAGCCCTCAATAAAATCACCGTTCTCATCAAACAAAAAACAGCGGTCAAAATCACCATCCCACGCAATACCAAAATCAGCACCATGCTCCTTAACTGCAAGAATCGTATCATCACGGTTATCAGGTAACAGTGGATTAGGGATGCCATTAGGGAAATTACCATTAGGCTGGTTATGCACTTTAACAAACTCAACAGGCACATTTTGTTGGGTAAAAGCAGTTTCTAGTGCATTTACAACATGACCAGCAGCACCATTACCTGCATTAACGACTAACTTTAATGGCTTGAAGTTTGCAACATCAACATATTCGAATAAATGTTGAATGTAAGGCTTTAAAGTACTTAGCTCTTTAAATTCACCTAAGTCAGCAACAGGCTCAGGTTTGCCATCAAAATAATATTGCTCTGCCAGCTTTTTGATATCTAAAAGCCCGGTATCGCCAGAAATTGGTTTAGATTGCTCACGAACCAACTTCATGCCGTTGTAGTCCATTGGGTTATGGCTTGCTGTCACCATAACGCCTCCATCTACTTTTAATAAACTGGTTGCAAAGTAAATTTCTTCTGTGCCACACAAGCCAATATCAGTAACATTAGTTCCACCAGAACGTAAACCATCAGCTAAAGCGTGTTTAAGTTCAGAGGAAGTTAAGCGAATATCACCACCAACAACAATATTGTTAGGCTTTAAGTAATCAGCCATTGCACGGCCAATGCACCATGCAATATCTGTATTTAATTCATCAGGTAAGCGCCCACGGATATCGTAAGCTTTAAAGCAGGTTAAGTTTTTCATAGTTTGTTTTATAAAAAATAATCTTTAGTATGTTGATGAACATCATCACTATCTAAAAGAGATGACACACTTAAAAACTGGTAATCGGAATGCTGTTGCTCAGGAAGATCTGATAAATCGATATCTAACGTAAGCTCATAACCTAAAACAACATAATGAGTTGAAAAATCATCTTCTGAAAAATTATCAGAATAAAAGTGCTGATATACTCCTAAAAAATTAGCATCAGCGATAGAAATACTTTTTCCTAATTCATTTTTTGCTAAGCGTGAAAATGCTGCAACGAGCGACTCATCTTTTAGGATTCTACCACCAGGAACAAACCAGTAATCTTTTGCAGGTCTATTTGTTCTTAAACCAAGTAACACATCACCTTTTTTGTTTTTGATAATGAGATCAATAGAGATTAAAGGTGTGTTTTTTACAATTGTTTTGAATGTATTTATATCTAACATTTTTGTTATTTAACTTTTAGGTAAGGTTGTATGCACTTCAGAGCTTTCAGCTAGTTATCTATCGTAAGTAGTTGGGTAAAAGTTGCTTAAGATTTGCCATACCCGCAAAGGTGGGTAGGACCGCCATAAAAAACTGGCGTTTGCTCATTTCAGTGTCTTCATCAATAAAATCAAAGTCGCTGGACTCCTGCCTTTGCAGGAGTGACGAAAAAAACTTATCCTTAGGTACTTAACTGCACAAAAGGGAACCCAGTGTCTTTAAAGTTCTTGTTCTTAAAAAATTAAAAGTCACTAGGCTCAAGCCTACAGCATGCTGGAGCGACGAGATATAAAGAAAGCAGTAACCAATAAAACTAAACCGTTCTCAAATCTGAAGCATTATTCAAAAACCATTGGTATGTATCTGTTAAGCCACCTTTTAGTGTGATTGAAGACTTCCACCCTAAGTTTTCAAGGCGAGAAACATCCATTAATTTGCGTGGAGTACCGTCAGGCTTTGTGGTGTCGAATATAAGATCACCTTTAAAACCAACAACGTCTTTCATGGTTTCTGCGAGTTCACGAATAGTGCAGTCAACACCAGTACCCACATTGATATGAGACATCATAGGTGAGGTATGTTCAGCGTAAAGCTCTGAATCAAGATTCATAATATGAACACAGGCGGCTGCCATATCATCAACATGCAAAAACTCACGCATTGGTTTACCTGTGCCCCAAACAACAACTTCATTATCATTATTGAGTTTTGCTTCATGAAAACGACGCATCATAGCAGGGATCACATGGCTATTTTCAGGATGAAAGTTATCATTTTCACCGTACAGATTCGTAGGCATTACACTTCGGTAATCAACACCATGTTGGCGATTATACGATTCACAAAGCTTAATACCTGCGATTTTAGCAATAGCATAAGGCTCATTAGTAGGCTCTAAGTGACCATCAAGTAATTCAGCTTCTTTGATCGGCTGGTTGGCAAGCTTTGGGTAAATACAGCTTGAGCCTAAAAATAAAAGCTCTTTAACGCCTGACGCAAAAGCTTGATGAATAATATTGCATTCCATCATCAAGTTTTGATATATAAAGTCAGCAGGGTAGCTGTTATTGGCATGAATTCCACCAACCTTGGCTGCAGCCAAATAAACTTGATCAATTTTTTCCTGTTCAAAAAAAGACTTAACATCATTTTGATTTGTTAAATCTAATTCACTTCGTGTACGAGTTACGATTTTAAAATCAGGGTTATCTTTTAGTTGACGAACAATGGCGGAACCAACCATTCCATTGTGACCTGCTATAAATATTTTTTTCATGGTTATTTAAACTTTTTACCTAAAAGTTGCTGTATGAAGTACCAAACAAAACGTGGATTTTGCTTTAAATACCTTTTCCATAAACGAGTTGGCTCACATAGTAATCTAAACAACCATTCGAGCCCAACTGACTGCATCCATTTAGGAGCATGCTTTTTATTACCAGCAATAAAGTCAAAAGCAGCGCCTACACCTAGCATCACACATTTAAGACATTTTTTATGTTCAGCCATCCATTTTTCTTGTTTTGGGCATCCTAAACCAACAAATAAAATATCGATACCTGAATTATTAAGATTATCAACTAGTAACTTTTTTTCTTCTTTATTCAACTGACGAAAAGGCGGTGAATATGAATAAACAATATTAAGCTTTGGGTAATGTGATGTTAGCTTGATATTCATAGCATCAAGCGTTTCTTGACTTGCTCCGTAAAAACCTACAGATAAATTTTCTTTCTCAGCCAATCTGCATGTTTCAAATGTTAAATCTTGACCTCGGATTTGGTGTGCTTTTGAGTTACCCAATAGCTTTTGTCCCCAAACTAAAGGTTTTCCATCAGGAACAACAAGGTCTGCGTTATTTACAATTTCTCTGAAATCTTTAAAATCAAAAACTTCCATACACATGTGTACATTAGACACACATATATATCGCCCTTCAGAATTCTTACACCAGTCTCTTATGTTGTTTAAAACAGTTTGCATACTTGTCACGCAAACTGACATATTAATTATATTAACTTTTTTAACTGACAATTTTATACCTAAACTAAAAATATTAAGAAAATTTATGAACTGACTCGTTTACCATCGTGTTTATCTGAAATTGTTTTTTTATAAATATCCAAAAGTAATTCTAAATTTCTTTCAGGAGTGTATTTTTTTAGATATTCTTGTCTAGCATTCTCACCGTATTCGTTAACTATATTACTATTTGCAATTAGAAAGTTAGCTTTTTTTGCAAGATCGTGGTGATCACCCACTTGAAAATGTAACCCTAATCTTTCATTGTCAACCACTTCTGCCATACCGCCAATGTTCGATACAAGTGCTGGAGTTCCATTTGCAAAAGCTTCAAGCAAAACCATAGGGAATCCTTCATACCAAGTTGATGCCATAATTAGAAAGTCAGCATCTTGTAATAGAGGGTAAATTTTTTCTTTATTTTGAAACCCTAAATAATGGATATTAGGTGTCGATTCAGCAGCTTGCTTAACAAGTGATTCTAAGGGGCCACCTCCAACAATAATTAAAGGATAATCTACTTTTTCCCATGCTTTTAGTAGGACATCAATACCCTTTTCTTCACTTAGCCGTCCAACAAATAAACCATGTTTTCTTCGGTGATTGAGTTGCTGAATTCCATCATGTGGATCTTCAATGAAATTTGGTTTTACAGTTATCTTTTCTGCAGGGAGACCCGCTTCAATATATTTTTTTTTTGCAAATTCGGTTAATGCAATATATCTATCGACATTATTGTTCCATGTTTTCTTTTTTTTATAGTACTCAATCGACCTGCATAAAAAAAAAGTATGAAAAAATGAATTTCTATATACTTTTTTACTTAACGCCCATCTAGTACTTCCATATAAACTTCTTTCACATAATCGATTATTATACATAAGGGTTGCAGTTGGACAAATAATACGAAAGTTATGTAATGTATGAACTACTGGAACATTGAGTGATTGACAAGATTCAAAAAATGAAGGTGTAAACTGAAAATGAAAGTTATGAATATGTATCAAGTCAAGTGAACAATAACCCTTAATTACCTTAGTGTTATTCTTTCTAGATATAAAAGGAAAAATATAGCCAAGTAAGCCTTTCAAATTACGTATTAGACTATTACCATTAATCAAAGTCAAAGATCTAGTTTCAAACGATGAAGAATGGCTTTGCAATAATGAAAGCTCATTGCTATACACATTATCTTCACCGCCTTTCTCTTTATAATAATTGTGCACTAAAAGAATTTTTTTCAACTTCATAAAATCAAACTCAACATAAATCATCTAGGATAGAAACTCTTTTTGCTGTAAACCAATGAAAAAACCAGCCAACAAACAGAGTAAAGTAATATATTATCTAAAAAAGAAAGGATCAGCATGTACATAGAAATAGAATATAAAAAAACCTTACGCCTTAAGTCTATATATTCATCATTTAAAAACAAAAAATAGAAATATAAAAAAAACATTAAACCAACAACACCAGTTTCAATATATAAACGTAGCATCTCATTATGAAGTAATATTTTCTCACTGTTAGAATATATTGTAGAATCAAGTAGCTGAGTTAAAACTGAGTAAGTACTAGCAAAATAAAAGTTCACCACTGGTATACCATCAGAAATCATAGAAAGACCACTTTTGTACAAAGTATGCCTACCCATTGTCAATAAATCAGCACTAACCCCGAAATTACTAAATATAAAATCGTCAAAACCATCAGACGCAATTAATAAAGAGAAAATAATCCAAACACTCACAACACTGTAAACAAATGTATGCGTCAATAATACTTTAATAATCCTAAAATACTGCATCTTGAAAATAAAAAATATAACCAAGATGCAAAACAATGCGATTAAACTAGCACGTTTGGATGTAAGCAATAAACCAGACATTGAAATAATTAAATTGACTTTATCATTCAAATACAAGAAATAAATAAAGAACAAACCAAAAGAATATGATATCACACTGTACTTCAGTGAAGAGTTCGAACTAAAAAGAATATTGGAGAAAAAATTAAAATCAAAACTAGATAATCCGTATATATTTATTTGCTGAAAAAACCAAAGCAAAGAAATAATAACAAATATATAAAATATATATTTTACATTTAACTCATGTTCATTGAGAGAGTAAAAAACCAAAGAGATAGTAGTTAAAATAAAAACATCAAGAAAAACATAATTCGTATCATACAAATCATTAACAAAATAACTTATAAACCCAACAATAGACAAGATAAAAAATGAAATAGACAAACCATCTTTTTTGGATATATATATTGAATTAGTTTTTACACAGTGGCCGATATAAAATAGCCCAAAAATAACACCTGTATATTTCAAATACTTAACCAAAGGAGTTACATTTGTTAATAATGAAGAAAAGATAAGTGCAATGGAAATTAACAAAAAAACTTTAGTGAACGTAGTATACATTTAGAGGAACTCTGAAGTTATAAGCTTACACGAACTACCAACCAAATTGATGTTTTTTAAGTTTGTAGTTTCTGCAATATCATTTATTGAAAAATTTCTTTTAAGATTAAAAAAACACTCCAATGAGGATAGCTTGTTAACATTTAAATTATCAATTAAATTGCTATAATCAGAATTAAACCCCCGAGAATAATTACTTTGATTACATATCACACCAACATTTAAATTTGTGCCTATTAAATCAATTAGTATTGATGATATGTCAGTCAAAATACCTGATGCCGCACTAAGCTCTTCATGTAAGTCAAAATGATTGGCCTCCCACACACTTGAACAAATGAATTTTATGTTTGAGAGCTGTTCAATTACACTTATATTAGAATAATCGAAAGCGTCCATTGGATGTGGTTTAACTATAATATAAACTTTTTTTTGCACTAATATTTCATTCAACTCAGAAAAACTAAAAGACAAGTCATCAACAAATGATAACGAATCAGAATCTGCTCTTATATCCCCAACATTAGAAGTCCTATAAGTTGGAAGCCAAAAATATATGGAATCAGACTTTTTTAGATTAAAGTATTTTACTATTCGAGAATCATACTTTTCTTGAAAAAAAACATCATTCCTAGGGGAGCCAAATTCAAGTACTTGTTTTTGATTAATGTTAAAACTTTTCATCATAATTTCAGAATAAAACTTAGAAGTAGTCAGTATAAAATCCGGTTCATCTACTCTATGGGTCAGACCATCATCCATATAACCAATTTTTTTTAATGGCATTCCGTGCCACAAATTAATTAGTTTGCGTTTTTTTGTGCGCATCACGAAACTGTATGTCCCATGTGTATAGAAAACAACTGGAGTACGAAGAAATAGATACATACCATAAAATGAATTTTTTTTTACAACTTTAACAGTGTTAAATTCAGCGTATTGGTTACGTGACTTCAACCTTTCCATAGAATGTTCAGTATCATTAACTAACCAAATTAAATTATAATCACTTAATGTTTTATTATGATATTTAAATAAGTGATATGCATTATCGCTTACATCAGGGAACGAAAAGTAAATTATATTTTTTTTATTCACAGGTAACAGTTTTGAAATTAAACAATATATAGATCTCAGTATTTGTATAATTAATTTATTACTTAGCATTTTTATTGCTACCGCCTTATAACTTTAGAAAACAAAATAACTCTTACGAATAAAACGCTTAATTCAGCAGTAAGTAATGAATAAGCAAAATGTTCAAGCTTAAAGCCGTAGAATACGTTAAAAAAAACTGTTGAAACAAAGTACGCTAACAAACCAAAATGTACAGTTATATTCGGAGTTTCAATATCTTTTTTTATTGCAAAAGCAGGGTAACCCATAAAGACACCAAGGAAATTAACAATTGAAACAATCATAAATATCTTTAACAATTCTAGTGTTTCTGTATTTTTTGTTTGAAATAAAAATAGTAGAAATTCAGACGAAAAAGAGAGAACAAAAAAAACACCCGACAAAAAAATTATAAGAAACAGTCCAACAGTTTTAAAAAAAAGTTTTGTATCTGGTTTGTTATGGAGGAATGGCATTAACACCTGTGACACAGGTGCTATGACACCTTGCCCTGCTTGATAAACTTTTTCTGCCATTCCATATGTCGCTGCGGCAGATGCCCCTCCAAAATGCCCAATTATAAGCAAATTAATAGTTGTATAAAAAGCAACAGAGACTCTTGAATAATATGTTGTTAAACAGCTTTTTATGATGTTCTCAAGATGCTTTAGCTTAATTTTTTTTCTATATTTTTTTTCAGGTAAATTAGTTTTAATATGTGATGATAGTATAACCAGAGTTATAGTAACTCCAAACAAATAACTTAATACTAAATAATTTATATCACTGTACTCTTCTATTAGCGTAAAAACTAAAATCATATTAATTGTTTTCCCAAGTATACCAGCAATTGCGTATAGCTTCATATTTTCATTAATTTGAAAAAACCACAAAGGCGACAAACTTTGAACTGCAATAGAAAAATACATCAAAAAATACAATGAAAGATTCAACTTTTGTATTGGAAAAATAAAAAAAACAACCTGAAAAAAAAGAGTTACTGCGATTAACTTGATTAAAACCCACGAAAACAAGTATTCCAACTTGAATTTTGACTTAGAATAGAGCTTTACAGAACCAATTCCCATTCCAACATCTGAAACTATAGTTACAAACACCCCTAAACTTAAGAACAAAAAGTAATCACCTAATAATGTTTCGTTAACAGTATTTGAAATGGCTTTAAATATCATGAATGGAAAAACAAAAGTCGCCATTTGATTTGAAAACATATATAAAGAATTTTTTAATAACTTCTTAAATCTCAATTTTTATTACCAATACGATAGACTTAATCGATTTAATAGATGAAGGTAGTAACAAGTGATTTTTATACTGTAAATTTAAATTATTTTATCAGCTATACTTTTAAGTTGAGCAAGCTAAGTTTCAATTTTAAGCATAAAAATCACAAAGATTTTATCTTTACTGAATCAGATATTTTGCATCTGTAATAGGATAATATTTATTACTCGCCTCCTCTTAAATTTTTTAGTGTATCATTAATAAGAGTGCTTGAAGTCCCTTCTGTATAAGGGAAATAAATCACTTTACAACCGACTTCTAATAATTCTTGTTCATGTTGTTGCCATTTTGGAGTGTTATACCAATCATCACCAACAAACAGATAACTAGCATGGTTTTTTTTAGCAGCGGCAGCTTTATCCATATTTAGTTGTGGAATTGCAACATCAACATATTCACATGCTCGCACCACTTCAATTCTTTCGTGATATGGTATAACTGGATTTTTTCCTTTGTATGCAACTAATTCATCAACAGTAACACCGACAACCAACTTATCGCACATAGCTTTTGCATTTCTTAATATATTGACATGACCTATATGAAATAAGTCATAAACACCACTCGTATATCCTATAATCATTTTAATTTAATACCTCTAAATTCTTTTTAAACCAAAGGTCATATGATGTTAAATTTTCAGGGTTTTCTAATATTTCATTTACTTTAACAGGAAACCCAACTTTCTGTTCATATGAAAATTCTCTAGTCATATGTTTGGAGAGAAGCTCCCGTAAAGGTATCTTCCCAAGCTCTTTATTCATAAGTTGTTTAGAGCAAATTTTAACAGCTTCTGTAAACAGGTGAATGTTTGCAATAGGCTCTCTTCCTTCCACGCCAGCAGCCATAAGAGAAAAATCAAGTCTCCTGAATAAAATTGGCATGTGATATTTTATAAAAAACCAGCGAACTTTTTCAAAAGAGCACAGATGGTCAACAGTGCTAAATAGCTCTTCAAAATTTCTATAAACTACGGAAGACTTATTTGGCGCTGAATAGCAATATAATTTCAAGAATTGTTCTAGTTCGAATTCGCTTGTATGATTTGCCCAGTTAAAAACTCGATCATATCCAGCAAAAAACTCATCAGCACCTTCACCTGATAATAAAACTTTGACCCCATCTTTAGCAGCAGCTTTAGCAATTATATAAAGCATAACTTCATTTGGTACCGAAAGGGGCTCTCCTCGGAGCTTTAGCAGGTATTCAAATGAGTTTTTATATTGCTCAGATGTACACTCAACAAGATTAAGGTTAGGTATGTCTTGAGATTTTAGATACTCAAAGTCAGCATCACCCTTAAAGCCGATACTATATTTATGTGAAAAATTCGTACATGAATTTACTAAGTTACTGTCAACACCTTTACTTAACAGCAAACCAACGGGTGCATCAGAGACCTTTCTTGTTTCAATTCCAATCCTTAATGCTTTGTCTAGAGCATTTATATCACATGACTCATAATTCGAAGTAATGTGATCTACGATATTGAAATAGGTACCATTAATATCACATGTGCCAACTTCGACCTGACTTATTCCTTTAAAAAAGGAGCTACTAAATATGGGAGCTCTTGTAAGCTTGTATTCTTCAATTGCTGAAGAGTCTACTTGCAATCCAAATAATTGCCTTATAGGGTTAGGCTCTGAGCAGTAGGAAACTTGATTCCCTTTGCTGTATCTAAAAAGTGGCTTAACTCCAAACTTGTCTCTACTCGCGTGCGTTAATTCACCAAACTCGTTTATAAATACGAAAGCGAAGAAACCATCCAGCTCATTTAAATCAAGCTTTTTTTCTTTGAGAAGGTCAAACAACAAAAGGGTGTCACTTTCATAATTCTTACTAAAATACTTTTTACCGAGCTCCTTGTAATTAAGTACTTCACCATTAAAGACTAATAGGCCTGAATCTTCTAAACAAATTGGCTGATTTGCCTCTTCATTTAAATCGATTATCGATAATCTTGAGTGATATGCGTACCAACCTTTGTACTCAATTAACCCTGAAGAATAATCAGGCCCTCTGAAGCGTAAAGTTTGCTCAAGAATTTTTTCTGCATCTCTAGGTAATACACTAGCGTTTGTGATAAAAAAACCACACATATAGTCAACAATTCCTATTATTTATAGTTTATTTACTCTTTACTCACTTTCACAGAATACCCATGCTCTTTTAATAGAGCATGCTGTTGAGCTTTTGCTAAATCAGATTGCACCATTTCAGAACACATTTCTTCAACTGTAATTTCTGGAATCCAACCTAATTGTTCTTTAGCTTTAGTTGGATCACCAAGTAAAGTCTCAACCTCCGCTGGACGGAAATAGCGAGGATCAACTTTAACAATAATATCACCTACCGATAGGGCGGGAGCATTGTCACCTGTAATTTCAACAACGGTTGCTATTTCGTTTAGGCCTTCACCAGAAAATTCAAGCATTACTCCTAGCTCTTTTGCTGACAGCTTTACAAATTCTCTTACTGAGATTTGCTTCCCTGTCGCAATTACGAAGTCATCGGCTTGTTCTTGTTGTAGCATCATCCACTGCATACGCACATAGTCTTTAGCGTGCCCCCAGTCACGTAATGCATCCATATTACCTAGATATAAGCATTGTTCTAAACCTTGAGCGATGTTAGCAAGACCGCGAGTAATTTTACGGGTCACGAATGTTTCGCCACGACGTGGTGATTCATGATTGAACAATATGCCATTACACGCATACATACCATAAGACTCACGATAGTTAACCGTAATCCAGTAGGCATACATTTTTGCTACCGCATAAGGTGAACGGGGATGAAAGGGAGTCGTTTCTTTTTGTGGGATTTCTTGTACTAGCCCATAAAGCTCAGAAGTCGATGCTTGGTAAAAGCGTGTTTTCTTCTCTAACCCTAAAAAGCGAATGGCCTCTAAAATTCTTAATGTACCTAATCCATCAACATCAGCTGTATATTCTGGTGCTTCAAAAGAAACAGCAACATGAGATTGCGCGGCTAGGTTATATACTTCATCAGGCTGCACTTCTTTTATAATGCGGGTTAGATTTGAGCTATCGCTTAAATCACCATAATGCAATTTAAAATTAGCGCTGTTTGTGTGTGGGTCTTCATAGATATGATCAACACGCTCGGTGTTAAATGATGATGCACGACGCTTTATACCGTGGACCTCGTAACCTTTCTCTAATAAAAGTTCAGCGAGGTAAGAGCCATCTTGACCCGTGACACCTGTGATTAGGGCAACTTTTTTAGTCATTTTACTTCTCTTGAATTTGTGTAGTTATTTAAATAATAAGAAGCTTTCTGTTCTTATTTAAAATTAAAAGCATGTGTTTCAGATTTTTAGGGAATGAAAACCAAGTTTAAAAGGCTCTAGATCCCTGTTTTTACGAGTACAGCGGCGAACTTTTACAGTCCGTAAGTACCTACCCACGCAGGTATGACACTATAGATTACATTGTGTTATCTGCCGTATCTGTCTTTTAATCGGACAATGTCATCTTCGCCTAAATAGGTGCCTGTTTGCACTTCAATCATGTGCAACGCTATTTTCCCTGGGTTTTCTAATGCGTGAACTTCACCAATCTTTATATAGGTAGACTGGTTCTCAGTTACTAATAACTCTTGTTCACCCAAGGTAACTTTTGCCGTTCCACTGACAACTATCCAGTGTTCAGCTCGATGATGATGCATCTGCACTGACAATTTTTCACCGGGATTAACCGTTATTCGTTTAACTTGAAAGCGTTCGCCATTATCAATTGAGTCATAACAACCCCATGGACGGTATACTTTTCGATGTAGTTTGGCTTCGCTTCTTTGTTTAGCCTTTAATTGATTAACAATATGCTTTACGTCTTGTACTTTGTCTTTGTGTGCAATAAGGATTGCGTCATCACTTTCTGAAATAACAAGATTTTCAACCCCGACTGTCGCAATTAATTTATGCTCTGAGCGAATGTATGAGCTTTTGGTGCTATGTAGAATGACATCGCCATTTACAACATTATTATTTTCATCTTTTCCACCAAGGTCCCACAGTGCTGACCATGAACCTACGTCTGACCAACCAGCATTTAAAGGTGCAACAACAGCTTTAGTCGTTTTTTCCATTACTGCATAGTCGATAGAATCAGAAGGGCAGTCTTCAAACTCTTGCTTGCCTATACGTATAAAATCCATATCACTCTGATTCTCAGCTATCGAGGCTTTGCAAGCTTTTAGAATCTCTGGGTTATGTATAGAGATTTCTTCCAAAAATGTTTTTGCGCTGAACAAAAACATACCAGAGTTCCAGAAGTAATCACCACTTTCAATATATGCAGTAGCTTTTTCTGCATCAGGTTTTTCGACAAAGCATTCAACTGAAGAAATTGTATTTTTATCAGTAGACTTGATGTAACCGTAACCGGTTTCTGCATGAGTAGGGACAATACCAAAAGTGACTAGGTTTTTGTCAATTGCGGCTGATTTTGATTTTTCAACAACGTTGATGAATTCAGCAGGATTCTTAATGTCATGATCTGCTGCTAGTACTAGCAGTAATGAATCTTGATTGCCGCTTCTTGAAAGAGCTTGGAGAGCTGCTAGTGTAATAGCTGGTGCGGTATTCTTGCCTACTGGTTCTAGAATGATGTCCGCTTGAATATTAGTTAGTGCTCTGAGTTGTTCTGCAACAATAAATCTATGCTCTTCATTAGCAATGATAATTGGCTTTGCTTGGTTAGAGAGGTTTTCTAATCTAGTCAATGTATTTTGGAGCATACTATGTTCATTAACTAGCGGTAAAAATTGTTTCGGGTACAAAGCTCTTGATTGTGGCCACAGTCTTGTACCAGAACCACCAGACATAATAACTGGGATGATGTTCATTTGATTCCTGATGTTTTTACTGATTTTTATAAAGTCACTGAACACCTGCGTTTGCAGGTGTGACGGACGAGAGCTTTAAAGTCGCTGGGTACCCGTTTTTACGGGTACGACGTTAATAGCTTAAAAGCGTTAAAATCGCTGGACACTCGACTAAAGCATTCGAGTGTAACGGGTTACTTTTTATCGCTCTCATACGAGTAGTTGTAATAACCGTAACCATATCCATAAGAGTTTGATGCTTTTTTCTCAACAGCATTTAAGATAAAGCCTTTTACATCAATGCCTGATTTCTCAAAGCGTTCTTGGGCTACTTCAATTTCTTTAAGCGTATTTTGACCAAAACGACCAACCATTAAAGTCGTACCTGCGTGTGCAGAAATAATGCTTGGATCAGTTACCGCTAAAATAGGTGGGGTGTCGATTAACACAATATCGTAGTCTTTACTTACTTTCTCTAACATTTCTTTAAAGCGAGGATGCATTAAAAGTTCAGATGGATTAGGCGGTACTTGACCTCGGGCTATAATATCTAATCCTTCAACTTTAGTTTTTTGAATGGCATCTTCAATAGAAACTTGATTGGTAATGATTTCAGATAAGCCTTTGTGACCTTTTACTTGGAAGTAACGGACTAAGTGGCCTTTACGCATATCACCATCAATAACCAAAACTTTCTGTCCTGCTTGTGCCAGAATTGCACCAAAGTTTGATGATACGAATGATTTACCTACGCTTGGCGCCGGGCCTGAAATAGCAATAATGTTGTTTTTGGCTTCCATCATTGCAAAGTGAATACTGGTACGAAGTGAGCGTAATGCTTCAATAGCTAAGTCAGCAGGGTTTTCAATTGCAAGGAGAGGGTGTTTGTTGTTTTTAGTTTTCTTGGAATCTCTTACATCAAGTAAGTGTTGCTCTTTTGAGTCAGGAATACTGGCGTATACAGGTAAGCCTAGTTCTTCGATTTCGTCTGGGTTTTCGATCCCACGGTGTATTGCTTTTTGAATTAAAACGATGGCAATTGCTAAGAATCCACCCAATAAAGTTGCAACAACAACCACTAATGCTTTCTTAGGTTTTACAGGCTCTGTTGTATCAACGTCAGCCGTGTCAATAATTCTGACGTTACCGATAGTACCTGCACGGACAATATCAAGCTCTTGTGTTTTTTCTAACAAAAATAGGTAGATTTTATTGTTTACTTCTACATCTCTGGTTAAGCGCAGCAGTTCTTGTTGAGTTTCAGGTAAGTTAGTCACTTTTGCTTTTAAGTCTGCTTTTTGTTTTTCAACTTCTGCTATTTGATTTAATACACCTTGGTAAACGGGGTGGGTACGCTTGAATTTTCGCGATACTTCAAGTCGCTTTAAATTTAACTCTTGTAATTTGGTATCTAGCTCAACAAGTTGTTCGAGTACGCTTTGTGTCTCTAAACTGATGTTTACTGATTTTTGGTTGACTTGATATTTGTTTAGCTTTTGCTCAGCAACTTCAAGTGATTTTTTTGTTTCAGGTAGTTGGACTTGCAAAAACTCTAATGATTTTTGCGCTTCTGCTGAGTTACGCTCAACGTTTTGGCGAACATAAATGTTAGCTACTTCATTTAATACGGCTTTAGCATATTCTGGTGATTTATCTTCAAAGCTTAGGCTGAGGATTCCAGACTTTTTGCCTTTTTCACTCACTGCTATGGTTTTTTGCAGATTTAAGATGGTAGTTAAACGGTTATGGCGTGTTAAAGAGAACTCTGTTCCAGTTCTTGCATTAAGGGTACGAACAGTTAATTCGTAATATCCTCTTTTAAGCTCTGTTCCGACTTTGCCCGATAATACTTCCTCACCGTCTGGATTGATTAGGCTTACTGTATTATTGGTTCCAGTTACAAGTGTAAATTCTTTACCCAAATACCCTTTAGGCACTTCAAAACGGAAAACATCTAGAGACTCACCTCCCCAAGCAAAACTACCTGTGCCGAAAGTTGGTTCAGCAAGTTCGTTTTTGTGTTCGGGTGTAAACTTTCTAAATGATCGGCCTCCAATAACTGGGAATAATTTTGGCTCAGCTTCGATATACAATTTGAGATTATCAACTGCTTCGCCAATTACATTGCGAGACTTTAATAACTCTATTTCGGTTACGGCCTCAGAAGTGCCCTCAAACAAACCTGCCATATCTTCAAGACCAGGAACGCCTGCCTTTGTTTCTTCAACTTGAATGAGCGCATTGGCTTTGTAAATTGGTGTAGAAAAAAGGGCGTAACTTATGCCTGCGACTGTAAATAGAAAGGTCACAACTACAATAAACCATTTTCTATCCATTAAAGTGCCGAAGAGGGCGAGCAGATCGATTTGTTCTGGTTGCTGGCTTATTAATGCCGAGCTTTGTTTGTTAGCGGTAGACTGGGCAGTCATATTGTTATTATTTCCTAGTTATTAGGCGTTTTGTGGTTTGAATTTAAAAATCGTTAAAGCGTTTTAAAGACGCTGGGTATCCGTTTTCACGGATACGGCGAGCAAAAGCTTTAAAGCTTTGCTGCCCAAGCTTTTGCGCTTTCATCTAACAATTTATATGCATGGTCAAATGCGGCTTGGCTTTTTTTGTGTGGGTCGGGTACTTCTTTTTGTCCTATCCATTGGCCAAATAACATGGTTTTGCCACGAACGGCAGGGTTGATGCTGGCAACGGCGTCAATATGGCCTTTTTCCATGACAAGAATTAAATCGTATTGGTTACACATTTCTCTTGTGAGTTGCTGCGAGGTATGGGCCGTTATATCTAATCCTTGCTCTGCGGCTGTTTTAATCATGCTGTTATCTGCGGGTTTACCTTCTAAGCGGCTTTTAGCTGATGCTATTCCGGCGGATGCAATCTCAATATTTGGTAAAAGTTTTTTTAATAAGCATTCACCTACAGGGGAGCGGCAGATATTACCAACACAAACAACCAGCACTTTGTTAAACATACCCATTAGAATATGTTTCCTCTTGCTTCGGTTTCTGATATTTGATCAATCGTGGTAAGTGTTGGGATCAATTGGCTGATTAAGCGGTTCCAACGTGCTACCGGAGCCGTGGTTACGTAAACAATATCTTGTGGTTCTAATTTAAATTGGCCCGCTAACACTAGCGCTAATGCGTTTTTGGCGTGCAGCTGGTAAACGTCGGCAATTACGCCATCTTTTTTGATGTCTTTTTTACGAAGTACGAAGATGCCATTTGCATCTGCTGTTTGTTCGTTTATGCCGCCTGCGTTTGCTAATGCTTCTGCTAAGCTAATGCCATATCGAGTTACGTCAACCATCCCTGCATTTTTAACATCTCCCAAAACAAACACTTTTTGTAAATCAGTTCTGGCAACGTGAACAATATCGCCGTTTTGTAGTAAGCGGTTTTGTGAAATATCACCCCGTTGATAAAAGTCATTCAATTTAATGAGTTCAGTCTTTTTGTTACGAGTAAAGGTGATATGCGTCCAGTCGGCTTTATTGGTAATGCCGCCAGCTTGGTTAATAGCGTCAATAAGTGTTAGCGGTATTTCAGTAATCGGCTGGACACCGGGTTTATTTACTTCACCTGTTATGTAAGTTTTTTGGCTGTTGAACCCAACAACCTTGATGTCTACTTGTGGGTTTTCAATCACTTTGCTTAGCTTTGTCACTAAAATATCATGAAGTTCAGTGATGGTTTTACCCGCTGCAGCGATTTTAGGCGCATAGGCAAAGGTTATTGTTCCGTCACTTTGAACACGAAAACCATCAAAAGCCGCTGTACGCTGAACAGCCGCAGGAATGGTTAATTCTGGGTGTTCCCACACTCCGATAGTGAGTACGTCACGAATGCCAATGTGATATTCATAATCATCTAACTTAATTGAATTGCTATTAAGCAATTGTGCATTGTTTTTGCTTCGTAATATCTGTTGCTGTGCCAGCAGGCTTGAGTCGATAGCGGTGATCTTCACGTTATCTAAGTCAACCTGAGCTTGCTCTGTGCTTTGGTCAAAATAATCGGCACCGGATAAGTGGCTCCCTGGGATCATGGTACAAGCTGAAATAGCAAGTACTGACAGTGCCATTGCGGTATTACGAATCACATTTTTCATAGTTTGGTTAGCTTGGTTAGTTTGTTATTGAAATAAGTAGTAGGGGGTGAATTTTAGGCACGCTACCGCCCCAGAGTTTTGGTTCCCTGTGACCATATTAGATTTGTCTTTAGGCACGCTACCGCCCCAAGGTTTTGGTTCCCTGTGACCATATTAAATTTGCCTTTAGGCACGCTACCGCCCCAAGGTTATAGTTCCCTGTGACTGTTTTGTCCTATTATTGATTTTGTTGCCATAAAAAAGAGCGTGTATGCTAGTACAAAAGGGTTGTTAATTCTATACTTAATTTAAGTAACAAATGACTAATTGATTGTTATTTAAACTTTTTGTTTTTTTATGTGTTTTAACTTTTGTGAGGTGGAACACAAATACGCATTAGTTGCTGCCTTAACATTTAAGTCTTAGCTCGCATACATACTATTTTTTACTGAATTTTTTTTAAAGTTGTTAAATTCTGGTTTAATTTGGATTAAACTAGTACTCCGTTCAGTTGCCTTTGTTAGCTTCAATAAATTCAGTTGGACGGAGTACTAGGGAAGGTGCTCGAACCTTTAGTTTGTCCAAATTACTGTAAATTTTTTACGCTGAAATGTTAAAATGACTGAGTGGTATGCCTTAAAGGCGAAAAAAGGGAAGATGGATGTGGTTATGCTCAATCTTTCTAATCAAAACGTTGAGTATTATCAGCCTTGTTATCCTAAAACGTCTATTGATGAACCATTGGTACCTATTTTTAAGGATTACTTATTTTTCAACCTTGAAACTCATAGTGAAACTGCCACCATGACATCGGTAAAAAGTACTCATGGCGTTAATACTGTGGTGTCATTAGGTGATCGTGCTTTAAGATTATCAGGTCAACGATTTCAAGAATTCAAATCCTGCATTGAGTCTCAAACTCACCGTAGATCACAGAATGAGGCCGTCAAGGATGTTATTGTCAAGGATGTTATTATGGGAGTTTCTGAAGAGAAAAAGCTCTTTGCTTTGCTACGTTATCTCCAGCAATAGTTTTGGCTGATTTTTTTGAATGGTTATGGTTAATCGAATTATTTCTGTCGTGCTGTTAGTTTTGTTTGTCGTGGTCTGGCTTCTTGTCGATGATTATCTTTCTGATAACCCACACGAAAAAAAATTTCATTCTTCCGCTGAGATAAAAAAAAATGTCATAGTCAGCGCTGATATAAATTCATCTTTGAATAAAGCGACTGCTGTTGGTGTAACTCACTCTATGAGTTGTGACAGGTTAAAAGATACTAAGCTGCAAAACAAGTTGAGTGATTTTTACATGCAAGTTGCGGCTAAATACATAGATGCCGGTTATCGTTTAGATGATGTTACTCAAGCACTAAGCTTTGTTGCTGGTAAAGATGTTGCAGCTGCTTTTCGTTTAAGCCAACTGCGTCAGGATAGTGATTTTGCTGCAAAGACGGATGAACGTATGCAATACTTACGAGAAGAGTGGCAAACGTTTTCAGATAAACCGTTCCCGTTTAAAGCTGAACGTCGTGTTCCTGCAAAAGCCTTTGACGGGCTGTTATCAAAGCCATTGGAGGAGCAACAAGTCATTCTGTCTCATCATGCGTTATCTGTAGATGATCTTGCTTATTTTTTGTTATTTGAAAAAGGCAATGAAGGTGATTTGCTGAGGCTGCTTGTGCATACAACAGGCGTTGAGCAAGTTGTTGGCTTTAGTGCATTGGATTCAAGTTCTATATTAGATTATGCCATTTATGGTAACCATGCTCGTTCAGTTAATGCATTACTTAACCGTGGTGTGTTGCCAAGCCATGACGCTTTTTTGGCTTCTTCTATGGACTGGGCGATGTACAATCTTGCAAAGCAAATGGCAAACCATGGTTCATCCGCTGTTACACAGGCTGTGTCAATCCTCGAAACTTTGAATGACTATCAGCTTTCGACACGTTGGACAGAAAGCTCATCATCTGAAATTGTAGGCAGTTTTTCGGGATTCTCTTATCAGTTTGATGCTAGTGACATAGAGTACTTGAACAATGAATATGGGTTAAATTTAAAGAGTTTTTTTAGAGCACCGGTAATGCTGCCTAGCTCGAATGATTTGGTTGAAAAAATGCGTCATGATGCTGCTGTGCTCGCTTTTGATTCAAATAAAGTGAGGGAAGATTACGCTGCTTGTTTTAAGCTTGTACACTAAACATTTTGCTCAGAGTAAATCCACCGTTCAGTTATTTTAACTCAAACAACTCACCAATCTGAATCCCTAGATAGACACACAGCTTTTCAATCACTTCAATTTCAATACGGGTGGCAGTTTCATTGTAAAGACGAGTTATTGTTCCTCTGTTGATGCCGGTATCTCTTGATACATCAGAAATCTTCAAGCGTTTTTCACCCATAATCTTTGATAAATTACACTTAATCATAATCTTCCTTAAGTAAAATTAATCTGCTGTAGGTTATAAAAACTTGCAGAAGTGCATATTTATACTAAATTTAATCTACAGGAGAGCATTTTTTCTTCTAGATGTTAAAAAAGTACCTTAGGAGATTGTAGTATGAGTAATACCTATTTAACAACAGAAGAGCTATCAGCTTTAATTAAATATGACCCAAGAACGATACGTGAGCAACTTAAGGATGCAGTTTTTATTGAAGGCGTTCACTACATAAGGCCATTTGGTGGAAGGAAGATTCTTTTTATCTGGCAAAAAGTTGAAGACTTAATGCTTCACGGTGCTGACGAGTTTACGTCAATAGTAGGGTAGGTGTGCTATGGGTAGTGTAAACTCGAGAAAGAAAAAGCTTTATCTAGATTTCAGGTATCGTGGGGTACGATGTCGCGAACAGACTAAACTGGTGGACTCACCTCAGAATCGAAAAAAACTTGAAATTTTATTGAAACGGATTGAGTCAGAAATCCACTTAAATTTGTTTGATTATGCCAAGTATTTTCCTAATGGTTCTAAGGTCGATCAGTTTAGTAAAATTGAAAGGCAAGTTCGGTTATCCTCAACAAATAAGTGTCCGTCTTTTGAAGATTTTGCAGAAGTGTGGTTTATTGAAAAACAGCCAGAATGGCGTGACACGCAGATTAAAAATGTTGAAGATATATTGCGTCTTTATTTACAGCCTAACTTTGGCTCACTTCCTTTAAATGAAATCTGCAAGCAAGACATCTTATTCTTTCGAAGTGAGCTAGTAAAAGGGAGGTTCAGTAAGAAGCAACTCTCAGCCTCAAGAGTCAATCATATTATGACACCTTTGAGAATGATTCTTCTAGAAGGGGCTGATCGCTTCAATTACGAGTCACCATGGAAGAACGTAAAGCCAATTCCTGTTCCTAAAACTGACATACAGCCATTTACGCTTCCAGAAGTAAAGAAAATCATAAAGCACGTTAGAGCAGACTTTAGAGCATATTATATTGTTAGATTTTTTGCAGGCTTACGAACCGGAGAGATTGATGGCCTAACATGGGAATGCGTGGATTTTCACAACCGAATTATTCAGATACGGCAATCTCTTGTAAATGGAAAGTTTGAACAACCTAAAACAAGGACATCTTTCAGGGATGTCGATATGTGTGACGCAGTTTTTGAGGCGCTATCAGATCATATGAAGCTCTACTGTCATTCAAAAAAATACGTTTTTTCAAACAGAAAAGGAAACCCGTTATCTCATCGAAATGTTTCGAAAAGAGTCTGGTACCCGCTATTGCAATTGTTAAATATCGTCCCTAGAAATCCATATCAAACTCGACATACAGCGGCTACATTTTGGTTAGCATCAGGAGAATCACCAGAGTGGATTGCTAGGCAGTTAGGTCATGCTAATACAAACATGTTGTTTACGGTCTATTCTAGATTTGTTCCGAACTTAACAAGAAAGGATGGCACGGCATTTGAGGCATTTTTAAATAATAGTGAATATTAACGATGTTTCTTAGCGGGCTTGAACATGCTCATTTGACCTTTTTCATCTTCATAAAATGTCTGTACGGATACATTCAACATCATTATTGCTGCCATGTGGAAGAAATATTTGAGTGCACTAGATGAGAACTTTGTTAATTTATTGTTGCTTTTGATTGATTTCTCTCTTGGATGTATCAGCTCAACTCTAACAGAGCCGATACCAGACCTTCCTCTGGCTTTTGATTTGATACCTACTTGAGTCTTGAAGCCTTTAAATGCCTCAATCCACTCTTGGTTAATTACACTTTTTTCAATTCTAAATTTGATAATACGTAAATGTGATTTAGGTATGAATAGCTTTATAATTTTTAAAAACTCAGATAGTTCAGCAGGTGATGAAAAGTTGATGCCTGATGAACTTTTGGTTGTGTGGCGTATAGCGTAAAGAATTACGTGCTTAAGACTATCAGCATGGCAAATGTACTTTTGTCTAAATACGGTTATCCACTGTTCTAAATACATAAGCTCTTTGGTGGATTTAGGTGGTGAGGGTACGTAAGTTTGAGTATGTTCTATATTTTTTCTATAACTGTGATGAATTAGGTTATTACTAATATATTCTGCATTTGTAAGCCACTTTTGAATTAGAACACTTGATATTGTGTATTCTAAGGCTAATGGCCGTATTTCTCTTCCACTGAGAACTTGGTTAATGATCTGGTAGCAAGTGTAAAGGGAAACTCTTTGTTTATTAGGTTCTACAGAGTTTATTAACTCAACCTTTGATGTGGTCATTAGCCTTGGTTTAGTAAAAGTTTCATTTGAATGAATTTTATCAGTTAGGGTGAGTAGTAAAGGCTCAGTTTTATTTGCCTCGACTAATTGCTTGTAGGTTCTTCGACTTACGAGCCTAAGTGCCATTAGTTGTTGTTTTGTTAATTCAATTTCTGCTTTTTGGAGCTTACAACCGATAATTAGATCAGATAAATGAAAATAACTTTTAAAGCATTCTGACGGTGAAGAGTGGCCAGCAAAAGCGGATATGGCATAGTAAAAATTCTTGATAGATTTGCCGTTGATGATGAGGCGGATATTTTGTATCTGCTCCCGTGAATATGGCACAATATTTACAAAGTTAACGCACTTATCTGGTAATTCAAATATCAATTGAAGTCTTGAAAGGCAGCTATGCCGGAAGTGATGAAATGTTAACCAATCCAAGCCAGAAATTTGTCTCAGAACTTTCGACGTAAAATCTCCCAACTCGAACTTATCAATAGGTCGGTTAATATCATTGCCAATACTAAATGCTAAACCTGCTTTTCCTTTCGATTTTCGTCTTCTGCTGTAAAGATACTCTTTTACAATTTGTACCTCATGAGGTAACAACATAGGAAATAAAGGAACTTTACGCTTTGCAGAGCTAGTTTTATTGTTACCGAATTGATTGCTCCTTACTTCAACCCATCCAATATTCGATTGCTCAAAATTGTTTAGCTTAAGCTTTAAAATTTCAGATATTCTAAGTCCACAACGGTATGCGATGATGTATATGACCTCAAGAGTTTGCTTATCTTCCGTAGTTAGATCATGCACACACTTGAGTTGTTCCAATAACTTTTTAAAAACACTCTCACTAATAAAGCCTGCTGAAATATGCTTTTTATGTGTACCTGTTAAGATGGGCTCAATTAAAGGTGGAACATTTAGTTTTTGAACCATTAGCTCGTGTATCTGAGTCAGGAGGTTAGCAATGTCAAACTGCCTTTTAGAGGATTTCGTTTGATCAATGATTTCTAGGTAGGCGTGCTCGAAGTCATCTACCTCTAGCTGGCCTAAATGCTTATCCTCGAACCATGACAGCCATCTACGGCTAATAGTCGAATGATAGGTTCGTAGAGACGAGGGACGGCAAAATTCTAATTTATTAATAAACCATTGGCATAAGGTGTGCTGCGCCTGATTTAGATCGGATTTTAATAACTTTTTGAGTTTTGTTAGTACTTCTTTTTTGCTCTCCTTTTTTTTGGGTTCCCCCCTCAGTAAAGCAATTTTTAATTCTTTATAAAAATTAGAGTTATACAAACTGGAAGGCGGGCTAGTAGACAGAGTCTTAGATATACAGATTGAAGTTGGTTTGTATTTAACAATATTGCAGTTTGAAAGAATGTTCTCATTCAATGATATTAAATTTTGTGAGGGAAGGGAGTATGACTTGATTCGTCCAATTGTATATTCAACCATTGCTTGAGATAAATATACGGCAGGTTGCTGCTCACAAACAAAAGAAGCAGCAGAGCAAAGTTGAACTAGTGATTGTGGAAAGAGCTGGTTTCTTATCTGGTCTTTTGCTAAGGCAAGATAGACTTGTCTCGCACTATCCTTCGGTGCCAACTTGTGTGATCCACCTTTAAGCCAAAGCGAGATGAATGACAAGGTCAATGGAGATAAATAGCAACAATGTGACGTTATTCTCAAACCGCTCATTGTTTCATTGGTCTGGTAACTACGTTTATCAAATTCTAGATAAATATAAGGTTGATTATTTTTCGTTTGATTAATCGCTAGCTTTTTCTTATCCAATAATAGCTTTACAAAACCCATAACAAGCTCTTCTTTGCAATGACCACTATGGCATATAAACGACATGACTAATGAGCAAAACAGGTTCTCAGGATCTTTTAGATACGAAACTGAAATTCTGCGGAACCAACTTTTATAGTATTTATTGAATTGCCATGCTCGTGTTAGCCATTGCTTAGTTCTTAATATCCGTGGAGCTTTTTGTGTGACTAAGTAGGTTGGTATATCGATCTTAAGTCCAGCGTTTTCTATATATCTTTTAGCTTGATTCACGACACAGTTGTAAGCGAATTTATAATCTTTTAGTTTTCCAAGGATTTCAGCAAGCCTTGAAGTTACGATTTCCCACTGCTGGTTAAAATTTGATTCATCAACCTTAACTTGGTTGCTTTCAATATGTTCTTCAAAAACCTGAATTGCAATGGTTTTAATTTTATCGAGTTGCTTATTCCTAGCTTTCTTTCGTGCAACTGTTCCTATAGAGCTTGCCAAAATCGAAGTTCCTTATTTTTAGTTCCTTGAAAAAATTTTCCAATTGAAGAGAAATTTCTTCTAACTGAATCATATTTAGTGCACTGAATTTGGCATAAGGTCTATCGCCGTATTTTGAATGCCCCATCCAAGCATCAAGCAATTCAGTATTGACTCCTGCATTTGAAAGATATGAGCGGATTAAATGTCTATGCCAGTTAAGTGGTAACGGTAAAATGTTTCTGAACATCAGCTCAATGTTTTTGGGTGTAGATTCTAAGATTTGGTTTTCTTTGATGTAAAAAAATAAATGAGATTTACCAGTTAAACAGTGTGAATATCGAGTTCTGAGTTGACTTATAGAATGTAGCTGTTCTGATTTTGCTACTTTTACAAAATCAATGTACTTCTCAATTGCATGAATTGAAGTTTTTGGAAGTAGTATGACTCTGCTTGAGTCTCCAAGTTGATTTTCTTTATCAGAGACCCAAAATTGTGAAGTGTCTAAATCTAAATCAGTAATCTGACCAAGCCAACCTGTCACAGGTCGGTATCCTGATGACATTGCTAAGATCGCCTGAGTTTTTATAGTAAGTAGGTTGTGAAGTTGCTCTGGTGTGTTTTTAGGTGAGCAAATTTGGGCATCTAGTAACTTTATGAATAATTTAATGGTCTCCTGAATGCTACCCATTGGTGTGCCAATTTTGCTTCGCATTTGATCTAGATGCATCTCTAGTCGGTAATCAAAAGTTCCATACTCGCTAACTTCTGATATTCTTGCTAACCATTTTGTAAATGATAGATATTTAGTGAGAATATTTTTCTGAGTTATTTGGCTGTAACTCAACTGAGCGCATTCACTAGTAGTTTGTTGTGATATCAGGGCAGGGTATATTGGATCTTCATTCATACGCTTGAAAATGAAATGTATAGCATTGACAATTTTGGACAATGTTAAATGGGTTCCTTTAGTTTTATTTAGCGAAGAAATGAAGTTTTTCAGGTCTGCCTCTGCCAGTTGAGCAATTTGCTTTATTAAATCTGCGTCCATAAAAATTGGCAGAGGCAATTCAAAATTGTTTTCGACCATGGATAGATATCTCATGATGGGTGTTGGTAATTTTTGCGTTGGCAGCTTATAAAAGCGTTTTATGGAATATAGTGATTTTGTTATTCTCTTTAATCTTATCTTCTTTACGGCTTCAAAATTACTGCCTGTCAGAAGCATAAGTAAAAGACTCGTTGCTACTATTGCTGTTTGAGTACTTTGGCTGGCTTTAAAGAGCTCTTGAGCTAAGGTTTTGATTTCATGTTCACTACTAAGGTGGATATCGCAGGCTAGATACATGCCACGCTTCAAGTATTTGTCACTAATAGCTCTAGCTTGCAAAGCTTGATTTATATATGAGCCTTTAGGTGTGTGTTCTATAGAGACGATTTCAATTACACGATTTTGATCAGTATTGGATTCTTCATCTTGCCATCCATTTTGGTTCTTGGGGGCTATATTTACCTCTCTTATTTGGGTAATTCCTGATGAACCTTCATCAATGTTAGTTGCTTTAGTTGTTCTGAGAATGCTCCCTTCCCGAAACTCTCTCGGTGAAACCTTTCTAGTGATGGCTTTACGGTTTTCTAAAACCTTAATGATCGGTAGACGGATATTGAGTAATTGATTGCAAATGTTTACAGAAAGTGACTTATCTTTGAGGTATTCGGCCTGTGCTGTGATCTGATTACATAATTGTAAAAGGCAGGGTTGTGATGCAGGTAAATACCGGATTAAGTGATTACGCCTTCCAATTGCAATCATTCTTAACTCAACGCATGCGGCGATAATTGTCGATTTATGATTTCCGAGGATCATCAATTGGCAGCAGCATAGTAATGTGATTGCTTTTAACTGCTCAAATTCATGTTTAGAAATATCAACACATTGAAGATCACAGGCTAAAAATGAGCAAAAGTAATTGGTAACTAGTACCTTCTTTTTGACCAGTGTCTCGTACACAGCTTGCAGAGTAGAGCATGAGCGCCCATGAATTTGCTGTTGTTCTAGAGCAGAGTAGAAGTTTTCAAATTGGTTAATTTTTGTAGTTATACGACTACCTAATAGGTTAATAAGACGAATTGCCTCTTGTATAAGGGCTTGCTTGTCAGCCTCTGAAAGGATATCAGGGAAAAGTTCATCTAAACATTCATGGATAGTCATAGCTCCTCCTGATTTCTGTGCCTGAGAGCTGCCGCAAGCTCATGAGCGATATCTGGAAGGTTATTATCTTTTTGCTTCACCTTTTCTGAATTAAACTGTTTCGCAATTCCGCCACGTGAGAACCCGGTAAGTTCAGCAACTAAACTTTGACTGATTTGAGAGGCTCCAAATATTTGTTTACGTAGATCGGCTGGGCAACTCTTTTTTATCAGAGTTTGCCACTTATGGAGTCCGTGCTGACTGATAGAGTTTAAACTCGTTGAAATAACATGTTTCCAGGCTATTGTTGATACCTCATCATCTGTCAGACTTTTAGGGCTTCGAAGGACATTAAATTTTGAGTAATCTTCACGACAACAGTCAAAGAAGACGTTCGCAAACCCAGAGATAATCCTAAAATCACCATCTTCTGGCTCGATTACACAGATTGGTTGAGATGCTGATATTATCTCTCTAGATTCAATGAATAAGTGGGATGACTTATCAAAGAGGTGACGTTGTTTATGATAAAACTCATATGCAGGCTTTGCTGCATCATGAATTTTAGTTCCCATAACTTTCTTGTGCTTAAGCTTGATGATTCCATTAAATAACATTTCAAAAATTCCATGGCTTACTACTAGGTATAACATATCTTTGTCTTACTAAAGGTGATGGGCATTTTGAGGGTGCAATGAGAGCACTGAACCGCAAGTAGAGCAGTTGTGAAATTGTGTAATTTGTAAACTATTGGGACAGAATTTAGTGTCCAATTTGAGTACTAGTGACTAATAAATGGTCTTTAAACGGTGTGAATCGCCCTTTGTGTTGAAGTGATCTAGGTTATTGTTATGACAACAGAAACCGAACAAAGACGATTAAGAACGGATAGATACATCCATTAGGGTCAAGCCTGTCACGCCGGGGGTCGCGGGTTCGAGTCCCGTCCGCTCCGCCAATACAACGAAGCCTCGTCAGAAATGACGGGGCTTTTTTGTATGTAAAAAATTGGCTCTTCGTCGTTTAGTGTGGATTTAATGGGTTTGTTTTTGAGATAATAAATCTAGTTTTTGTAGTCAATAATTTAAGAAGTAAATACATGGATGGTAATCAAGTTCTAATGCTTGGCCTTG
>NZ_JAFEUN010000031.1 GCF_016900895.1 Parashewanella hymeniacidonis | reverse complement strand
GGAGAGCATTTTTAGCACCAAAAACGACCAGAAACCGTAGGTTCACTATATCATTTCTGGTCGAAATTGAATGTATCAAAGAGCTATATTGTATTAGCGATCATAATTTTAGGTGTTTTTCATGGTCGACTAAATATGAAAACATACCCGTTTCTGGAGGGAGTGACATTACATTAGAGAATGCTAAAAAGGTTAGAAACTTTTTCTCGAGCTGCGACAATGAGACCGTTGTTATTCATTGCCGATCAGCGAATCGAAACGGAGCAATAATGGCTTTAGCGGCTTTTGCATTCGATGGTAAAAATAGTGAAGAGGCCATTTCAATCGGCAAGGACTGGGGTCTCGAAAAACTTGAAAGTAAGGTTAGATCAGAGTTCGAACACATGAGCTCAACCAAGCACTAATATGAGAATGTATTTTGTTTTTCTCTATGTTTTGTACTTTTTAGCAACCACAGATTTTGGGTATTCATGAAAACTAAGCCAACTCAGTTTATCTTCAGCTTGCTCTCTAAGCTTTGAATATTCCCAGGCTAACGTTCTTATATCTTTTTTCAGAGTGACTATTAACTGTCTTTGCTTTTCATCTGCGTCACTCTTTGTTTTCTGCTTTACTCTTATTTCATTGCCCGTTAATGCCCCGTTGCTTCTTAACTTGTTAAGAAAAACTTGTTTTAAACCTAAATTATCTCGCACTTGATCTAAAGCAGTATTAAAGTTTTGGCTACCCGTTCCATAAGCATTAATACTTCCCAATGTTAAGAAACATTTAAGCACTATATCGAGTTTTTCTAAAGATGTTGCAAATGCTGCAGCATACTGAAATGCGTTAATCTCCAGATGCCCCGATTCTGATAGCGATATCGCACCACTCCTTATAATTGTTTGGCAGGTAGATGCGGGTGTTTCTGCATTCGTAAGTGCAATTTCAAGTGGGTTTGCTATATCTTTAGCAAACGTTTCACCACTAAGTTCACTTAAATTCCATATCAAGTGAAATGTCGCTTCATCAGAGTTATAAGCTGCACAATGAAGAAGGCCTTGTCCACTCGAATTACTTGCACCGACTTTTGCGCCACAATGACGCAGCGCATTAACACAATCAGAGTCACCATGCATCGCAGCGTATAGTAATGGGGTATTACCATCCACGCCTTTTACTTCCAATAGTTCAGAGTTACCCTTAGCAATAGCGCCCACGGCTTTTGATTTAAAATGCTTGATTGCAAACTCAAATGGATTCAAATCTAAATAGTGATAACGTAGTTCCGGATAATCACTGCCGGATACAAAACGATCAAACCTTTGTCGAGTTTCTATATCAACTTCCTTCTTAATCATATAAGTAATCGCTGACTCAAACTCATTAAGTAGAGCAAGATCTAATACTGATAAGCTGACAAAGTTTTTGCTTTCTAATAACTCTTTTTTACTTTTTGTCTCTCCAAATATGGGGTGCTGCAATCGAGTATCATAGTCACCAAGCACCTTCATAAAAACGTTAAAAGATAAACTTTTCGCCGCTTTATGTGCAATATTCTCCTGTCGCCTTTCATCTACGTTACAAGACAAATTGGTATAGGGCAGCAGCTTTTCATATCCAGCTAGAAAGCCATTTACAACACAGTGAGCAATAGCTTTTTGCCCATCAGGGCTCACAAAGTTTGGGTTGGCTTTATTGAGTAATAGTAAATTGAAAAACTCGATATTCTTAATTTTTGCTGCCACGATAAGAGCACCATCTCGCAGTGATGGAGAGCATTCTTTCCAAAAGTTTATATTCACCTCTGATATCAGCTGCATCAGGTAAAAATCTGACTCAGTTTCATTGAGTCGTAAAGGCACTCTCACCCTCTGTGTTTCAGTTTCAACCGGTTTAACTTTATAAAGCTGGCGGGCACACTCTAATGACTTATCATCAATAAAAGGTTGGTTGTCCCCAACCGCTTCTCTTCCCCAAGTAAAATAGAAGCTTTGTAACAAAAAAATGAGCAACTCAGGATCAGTTCTCATTTGAGATTTACAAAACTGTTGTGCGTCACCATACCACCTACATTCAGTGATTATTTTGTTGGTCACTTCTCTATGATTTCTATCACGCGTTTTTTCTGAAATGTTCAGTTTATTTATACGTGATAAGAGCTGAAGAAAACGTGTGCTCCTTTTAACAGCACTGTCTGACTCAGATTTATCTATATTTTGAAGATCTCTGTTCACTGTTTTAAACAGCAGTTGCTCAAGTGTTGGATAGAGAACATGTTCTGGGCCCACAGGGAGTGCGTTGCATAGGCTTTCTGGTGTTAAAGAACCATCATTCAAAAACTGTGTTAACTTTTGCTCGATTTCAGATAGACACTGTTGGCATACTTCAGGTAATTGGTATTTCAGACACCGTATGTTAATAATCTGAGTTAATGTTGTAACTGAACCCGTATTACAAATATCTGATTGGGTACATTTTATATATTCAGTTTTTAACCAACTGAGTGCTAAAGCAAACCACTCATGCTGATATGAACTGTCTAATAAACCATCTTTTAAATAAATGCTTTCTGAAATTGAAGTATCTTTTTTATAAAGCAGTGAGAATACTGCACAACACCGTTCTAATCTGCGTTGTTTAAAAGCGTCACAGCCAGAATAAACATTATCTTTTAAGGTTTTAGCTAAGCTTTTGATATCCGTCTCATCAGACCTCTCTATACCTTGCAAAGCAACTTCATTTTGTATTTCCTGTTTTAACTGCTCATAACTCAACTGTTGTAGCTCATCCTCTGAGTAAGCCCAAGGTTGTTGCTCTTGTAATTTTGTGAGTTGCTCTATAACTCTTTGTTTAACATCGGCTCGAATTATTGCATTTTGGT
Organism: Parashewanella hymeniacidonis; assembly: GCF_016900895.1. Lineage (GTDB taxonomy): Bacteria > Pseudomonadota > Gammaproteobacteria > Enterobacterales > Shewanellaceae > Parashewanella > Parashewanella hymeniacidonis. The sequence goes on along the minus strand of NZ_JAFEUN010000031.1, from coordinate 37,065 downwards.
CATCAAAGGAGAGGCCATCAAGCAATGTGTTTAACTCTTGGATGGACTTGGTTTTTGTGATGGCTTGTAGGTAAATATCACGCCTCTCCCTTTCATCAGTGATCACGGTATTGATCACGGCTCCACAAGTTAACTCAGACACTTCATTGTCTGAAGAAGAAATTACATACCACACCCCTAACAACTGGCATAGTTGCTGCTTTAGCCCTTGACCAGTATTGGAAGCGCCAACACAATAATAATTCTGATAATTTTCAGTCGAAAATCGAGTATCAGTAAAAACGCCTAAGTCACGAATTAATGCTATTTCTCCATTTAGCCCTACAGTCTCACTAATAGCTTGATTTAATTGCCTTACTAGTAAAGAAACTTGTCGACCGCATGAAAACCAAACCGATTGATTTTCTTCTAGATTTTGTATTATTGCCAACACTTTTTTATTTTCATTTTGTTCAAGTCTTTGCTTTGGCTGCTCTGCACTAAGACCGCACAATTGTGCCAAACGGTATTCAGCCCAAGCACTTTCTGTCGCAGTTAAACGATGACCTATAAGATGTTGCTTCATTTGATGAAAAATGCGCTCCCTAACTTGTCTCAAATGTCCAGAATAGCCTTTTCTAGCACAGCTCAATGTTAAAAGTGCAAGGTTGCCGGCTGGAAATGGTTCACCTGTGCACCACTGAGAAATTGCTAACCTCTTAATATCATTTGAGATGCTCTCATCCGATAAATGCATCAGTATTTTTTTGAAGTTCGCCTCAAATGCAGCCAATTTCTGACTATCGACTTTTTCTATATCCACTTTTTTTATTGTCTCTCTCAAGATCTTGATCTTAGTGACATGGACTTTTTTGATCGCTTTGGGCAGCTTTTGAATCAAATTAGCTAAGTCCCTATGCGCACCTTCTTTAATTTCAGACTTACCTATTTTTGGCGATCCCAGCGGTATAACCTCATAACTTGCTATGCACCTCTGATCAATTTCCTCCTTTGATAGATTCTCTTGCTCATCAGTGGTATCTTCCTGAATACTGCTGCTTGAATGAGTTAGACTTGCACGAGGTGAGGAAGTAAGAGGTTTTGGTTGCTCGGGGGAATTGCCACCTTTATAATGGCTTTCTGTCGTTTGTTCATCGCATGAACTTTCATCAATGCCATTTTCTGATTCCATGGACCTTATCTGTTCTTCGCTGCTGGATTTTTGTTGTTGAGCTCTTTCAACTTCTTGAGCAAGAGAATTATTGTCACTTTGTCCTATTTTTTCCCCATGTTCTTTAGAGGTAAACTGATGATCAGTTAATGTTTTAGCCCCCTCTCTATTATCACTTTCTAAAAACTGACTCATTGTCTCAGCCTTGGTTTCACTAACTGTATGTGCCTCTCGTGAACGCAAAAAATCCATTTCTTGTAATTGGGTTTTACGCCCATTTTCTGCCTGATTGGCATAAAAATGTTCTTTTGAAGATGCATCATTAAGTTGATGACCAAATAAAGTAGAAAGTGACATGAGTGGTGTATCTGAATTCATTTAGTCAAATAGTAATATATTATTACTCAACGACTGCTGAACAAGACGCTATTAGATATACTTAAATAGCTATTGCTATATTATGAATTCTGATACCAGTACCAGCTGAAAAAGCGACGCTAAGCAATAGTTCTGCTCGCTAATCAGAATGAATTTGAAGGAAAGGAAAAGATAATGTCATCGTCAACATCAACATCAACATCAACATCAAATATGCATTCGATTATCATCAACTCAAGCAGCTAAAATGTTAAATTAATTTACGAAAAAAAACCAGACGATAATTTATTGTCTGGTTTTTTGTTTCAACTACATAACAATTATTGTTTATATTAGAGGCTGAATCTAAATCGCCTTACTCTGTGTTGAAAATAGTTTATTTAGATGACTAAACTGAACGATTTCTGCCTTGTTCAACCTAGAAAACTCAGTTGGGTACGTTCTCAAGCGCAGAAAAAATTGTCGGTAGCAAGGCAGAACGTGCAGCAAGTAGTTAATCTACTTGCAAATGTTCTAACGTAGATAACGGCAATTTTAGCCAGCTTGTGAGCGTAGAGCGATTCACCCAATAGGTGATAACAGTTAATCAGATTATTTTCTTACTTTCATAAGCTTAAAAAGTGATTTAGCGTTCAACTGAGTTTTTTAGGTTCAAGGCGATTTATTGCTCAGCTGAATTATAAAACAAAGATAAACAGTCCTAGCTTTGTAAAAGCTTAAGCGGTAATGACATCAATTCATCACCCGACATGGCACAATACCAAATGATCCCAATAAAGCCTGCAACAGTTAACAAATACCAGATAGCAGAAAAGATTTGCCCATAACGGTCGAGCGGTAACAAATGGCTTTGATGACGAGTACGCCACTCAAACACAATTTCAATTGAACCAATTGCCAGTAAGAAACCAAATAGGGTTAAGCCAAAGTAGTAACAAATGACAACACCCAACATTGCACCAGCAACACAAATGACTAATCCTGTGACACTGTTCATCGAGAAGCTGATACTTTTAATTACATGACCACCATCCAATGGCAATATTGGCAGCATTTGAAATAGATTCAGTAGTGCACTCAAAGACGCTAAACCGGCAAAGAATATATTGCCGGTAATCATATACCCTAGCAAGAATATGACTGACAATAACAACCCAAAAGTGGGCCCCATAATAGAGATAACAATGTCTTGCCAGCGAGTATTTACCTTCTCATCACTAAGGGCCATTCCTCCCATAAATGGGATTAAATAAAACCCTTTCGTTTTCATACCAAAGTATTTCATGGCCTTAACATGGCCATACTCATGCACGACCAAACAACCGATTAACGCTAAAGCAAACTGGAATGAAAAAAGCCATGTATAAGCTGCCAAACTGGCACCTGCCAATACCACTTTAATCACTTTAGCGCTTTTAAGTAGCTTTAAGCCCAATGATGCCAAGCCGATTAAACCCGGTTTGCGTGCTTCTTTTCTCGGTGCTACTGGTGTTTGCTGCTCAATATCCTTGGTATTTCGCTCACCATTTTCAATGAGCTGATCGTCCACCAACAATTGATAATCAATATTAAAGGGTTGCCATTTAACATCAAACTCAAGTTTTACTTTAATCACTTGGGGCTCAACGCTGTGTTCTTCAACGTCAATGTGCGGCTGCGAAGTCAGTTCAAACTCATGTATAAACTTACCTTCATTTCGTTCATCAGCGTTACGGCCAGCTACAAGTTGATCATTCCAAAAGATTTGCTGCCATCCTGCAAGAGAAGCTTCTAACCTTAACGGTTTCCCTAAGCAATCGATATTCAATAGTTCCATTGGTTTGCTCTATTTCCTATTGAGGTAAATTTTATATTTATTGTTTTCAGCACAAACATTTACGTCGCCAAAATTCGTTGCTATCACTTCTGAATATGGAAGATGACGATTTGCCACAATTTGGAATACACCACCTTTCTTGAGAGAATCAGCGCTATTTTTCACGAAGCGCTCAGCAATGTCTGTGGTTGCTTTCAGCCCATCATGAAATGGTGGGTTAGAGATCACAGCGTCAAATTTACCTTCAATGTTCGAATAACCGTCTGAAGCATAGACATTCGCTTTAAATCCATTTGCCGTCATGGTCATTTCACAAGACGCTAATGCCATCGCGTTAATGTCAACACAATCGAGTTGCAGCTCTGGGCATTCCTTTAGTAAAGCCGCAGTAATTACACCGGCACCACAACCAAAATCTAAGGCTCGACCTTTCACCTTTGCTAGGTTCTCCAATAACAACTCTGTACCTTTATCCAATTGTTTTTGGCTGAACACTCCAACCAGATTACAGATTTTTATCTCACCTTGAGGTGTTTGTAAGTGATATTCAGTAACCCAGTCTTTAAGCGCCACTGGCGGCGCTTCACTTTCCAATTCTGCAGCATAAAGCAGGCAGTGTCGGGCATTATCTATTTTATTCGCCTTTGAAAAATAGTCAGGAAGTTGTTTCGGAACCGATTTCACACCGCCTTTGTTTTCACCAACAATAAACAGCTCACCACCTTCTAATAAGTGATTTGCGGCCAGCTGATTCAGATACTCTGCGAGAGGTTTAGCTTTAGGGTAGTAAATGACAACATAATCAAATGCCTTTTTATCTGACAACTGATGACCGAATTGGCAATCGACGTGTTCAGATTGATGATGTTTCACGGCTAAATAATGGTTATAGTCCAAGGCTAATGAAGTGATACGCTCTGCGGTATGCTTCAACTCATCGAGTAACTGATCAGACTCATGGTTAAGTAACAATACGCTCTTATTCTTAAAATATTCTTGATTTCGACTGATCAATTGAGAAGGATTAGTTAACACACACGCCTCTAGCTTAAAGAAAAAACGGCTGAATTATATCACCGATAATTATTGAATACCGACTTTGAAAACCTCAGACAGCATACTCAGCTATCGCACTGAAATGAAAATAACCTTAGAACCTAATATTTAAGTATTTTAATTGAAATAGCTCAAAATACGTATCGGCTTTACGGCCGCTTTGTCTATTAAAGCAAACTGCGTTTAATTAGGTTAGTTTTATTGAAAGACTGGATATTTACATCATGTAATTAAGAATCAACCATCGAGACTGTTCGAGTATACGCCTGACAAATATTATGCTCACCATTATGCTTCGCACGTTTGAGTGCCACTTCGGCATTATCCATAAATTGCGAGAACGTTTGTCCTTCATGATAAACTACGAGCCCCACACATACGCCATCAGAAAGCCCATGTTCATTGAGCCTCTTCATGATATCCAATGCAAACTGATGAGCTTCATCGGCACTCGTATTAGGCAATATGATCATCAATTTACCTAATTGCCACTGCGCTAATTGATACGCTTTGGGTAGCTCAAGCAACAAACGCATTTCGATATCTTGCTGACGCTTTTCAAGTTTGTCTCTGTCACTAATGTGACTGAACACGCCATCTGGCATTATTTCCATGAGCATCATACTGGAATGAAGTCGCTTATGAATATCAAGGCTCTTAAAGTAGCGTTCGACATCCGAATAGCTTACAAGAATCGCACTTCTGAACGGAATTGACTCTCTAACTTTAGGACTACTTTTGCCTTTTTTAACAGGCAACAACGTGCAAATAAGATGTTCGTTATCGGAATTTTCAGCCGTATAGTTATTCAGTAAAATATCCACATTGATCAAACTGCCATCGGCAAGCATCGATAAGTGGCCTTGCCACGAACCTTTTAAGGATATCTGTTGCTGGATTTGATTCCACTGAGGTTCAATCTCAGCGCCAAAAAGCTCGATTAAGGTTTTATCTGTCGCACCACCTAAACGTAGGAAACTATCAAATTGATTATTCACTTTGATAAGATGACCTCGAGTATCGATCAAGGCGACAGGGACTGCCGAGTCAGACAACTTCTTTAACAAATATTCACGTTCTTGAGATTGAACAAGCGCACTGTTGTCATTGAGATTAATAATGGCAAAGCCTTGCTCTAAATATTGAGAGTCTGGCGCTATTTTAGCATCGACATCAATGATTCCTGAGCCATATTGGCGCAAATCAAACTTTCCTGACCAGTTTTTTTGAGCCAGAAACTCATTCCTAAACAGCTGAAATTTATCAGTCTCAATATGGAATACTCGAGCCAAAGTACGCTCAATAAGTTTATCTTTTGAAATATTTAATATGGATGCAGCGGCTCTATTCGCTGCAACGATACGGCCATTATCACCCGCTATGAGTACACCGTGATTATCGTTAAATAAACTGTCTACCAGTTCAACATTGTAGCCACGAGCTCGCTTTTCAAGCTTAAATAAATGCCCCAAAATGATCACCGCACCAGCAAGGATAGTCAGTAAAGAGATGGCGATGATCATCAATTGTCGCCAATGGGCAAAACGAGCCACAATGCCTTTATCCAATACGAATGAAACCAAATAATAATCTCTATCAATATTATCTTGGGCGGTAAGATCAATTTTTAAGAATACAAACGTCGCATCAGAACTATGAAACTGGCCAAACTTAGTCAATACTATCTCACGCCAAACTTGAGGAAGTGCTTGTGCAAAACTGCCTCCGATCCCAATTTGTGCCTGCGCTTGTTGTATTTTGTCAATACCACTACCTGTATACAATGCGCCTTGTGCGTCAAGCATAATGAACGATGACTTATTGATACCGATATCTGGTTTTATTCGTTGTAAAGTACTGTTCAACGACATGAAGGTCACTAGAAACCCTTGTTTCTTCGCTGACGGGTTGTCAATCCAAGACACTTGGTACCAATACGGTTCAAGGCGACCATTTATGGGAGCAAACTTAATATCGGAAGTAAAAACATTATTACCGCTGTAAGCGGTTTTGTTATTGATAACCTCGGCTGGCAGACGAATGATAAAACTGTTAGTCGAACTAGAAGAAACCAAATTACCTTGAGCGTTAAATAAGGCGATTTCCAATAGGTCATGAATATTGGCAGTAAGGTTATTCCAGCTCTTAAGCATACTCTGCTTTTGTTCCGCTGACGGTGATTCGAGGTAATGTGTTAGCGACTCACTTTGAGCAAACGTCCTTGTACGAAATTCTTGAAAGCTTACCTTATCAGAGAGCATGGTTCCGAGTGTTTGTAACTCACCATACCTCTGCGTTGCCCAATCATTTTGCAAACGACGCTCACCGACATTGATGATGATATTCGTCAATAACACCATTCCTAATAACAACATAATCAACTGGCTTGCGAGCGCAAGCTTACGTTGATAAGACCAATTAATGCCTTGAGCTGAAAAGAGTAATGATTTGAGTTGAGGAATTGTGCCGTTTGTCAGCATGGGTCTGCAATGTATTAGAAACTTACAAGCATCTTAACATATACCCATATGATACTTGAAGATGCATGTTTCAGGACTTTTTCAGCGCCAATTCTTTGAGGCGCATTAGCGAAGGAGTATCGGGATTCTTTCGAGCTAATGTAACAAAGAAGAATTGGCGCTGAGAAGTCCACGAAGTGCGAGTTGCACAGCTTGTTACTCTTCGTTGCCAGTGCTAACAATAGCTCACTATTGCCGCACACTGTCGCCTTGATTAACAAGTTGTGCATTCTCGCTGAAATCGAGCATCTTCAGGTATCATGGGTACATAACCTTTGAATTGCAGTCGAAAAGAAAGGGAGCAAGCATGCCCCCTTTGATGCTTAAACCTGCTTAGGTTGCCACCACCAATGAAATACCTTAGAAGATACTCGCTTTGTGTCTTCTAAAATAACATAGAGCGACGGAACAAGAATCAGGGTAACAAAAGTAGCAAATAGAATACCGAAGGCGAGCGATACAGCCATCGGGATCACGATCTTAGCCTGTAAACTGGTCTCCAACATGATGGGGGCCAAACCAATAAATGTGGTTAACGAGGTTAAGATAATGGCTCTAAAGCGACTCACGCCCGCTTCAATCGCCGTATCTTTAATGGATAATCCTTGCTTTCTGGCCTTATTAATAAAATCCACCATGACCAATGAGTCATTCACAACAACCCCTGATAACGCCAAGATCCCATACAAGCTGAGGATATTAAGCGGAATACCTATCAACATGTGACCAAACACGGCACCGATAATTCCAAACGGGATCACCGACATAATGATCAATGGTTTCGAGTAAGATTTTAATGGAATCGCCATCAGTGCATAGATGGTAAACAGAATAAAGAAAGCACCTTTAAGCATGGTGTATAAGGCTTCTTGCTCATCTTTACTGGCACCGTCGAGTGTAGTAGAAATGCGCTGATACTTTTGTGCAAGTATCGGTAAAAACTCTTTCTGAATTTCACCAGTAATTTTCGAAGGCTCAGCTTTGGTTTTATCAACACTCGCCACTACGGTAATTGCTCTCTTACCATCAACACGGTTAATCGAAGAAAAAGATTCCCCCGTCTCGATTTCAGCAACATTGCTGAATGGAATCGCAACACCTTGTGGCGTACGGATCATCATACTTTCTAGATGACCTAACGTTTTGCGTTCCTCTGATGGGTAGCGCACCATCACTTTAACTTCTTCTTTATTACGAAGTATTCGCTGTGCCTCATAACCATAGAAACCGTAACGAACTTGCTGCGCTAAGTCAGACAAGCTCAACCCTAGAGATTCTGCTTCAGGTTTAATGTTCAAACGAATCTCTTGGCTTCCTGATGATAAGTTATCACTGATGCCATATACACCTTGGTAAGTCGCCAGCTTTTGTTTCAGCTCATTAGCAGCCTTACTTAACTCACCTAGATCCGTAGCAGTTAACCTAAAGGCAATATCACCACCGCCACCCGCACTGGTGCTGCCATTCATATCGAGCTTTTTAACGGCAACAAAGTCTGGCAGCTGGTTACGCCAAACTTCGACGATTTCGTCACTGGTTGCCGTTCGATCTTCACCTTTAGTAAGTTCAGCAAAGATAAAGGCATTAGTGCGATTGTTCATATCAATTTGCGAGTGCAACAATACAGGCTGCCCATATTGGCTCTCTAACTTTTCACTCGCTCGGTATAATGCATCTTCAATTTCTTGAACCACTTTCAAGGTATGGGTTTCAGCAGTGCCATTTTCCATCTCCAATTGCACTTGAACAAAGTCAGATGGAATATTTGGGAAGAACACCCAACGCACTTTGCCGCTCTCGAGTAAGCCATAGGTAATAACCAGTAAACCAATAAAGGTCATTAACACGCTATAACGTACATTAACGCACTTACCAATAAATGGACGGTACTTTTCTTGAATAAAACGCTGTAAACCATTATTAAATTTATACTTTATGCGGCTAAACGCATTATTCGGTGCCTTTTTAGGCTTCATTTTCATGTGCGCTAAATGGGCTGGCAGAATCCACTTTGACTCCACCAATGAAAATGCTAAACATAAAATGATCACTAAGGCTATTGACATCGGAATCACACCAAACGGCCCCGGCGTCATCAACATTGGAATAAATGCGACAATCGTGGTCAATACGCCAAAGGTCGCTGGCATTGCGACTCTGTGAGCACCTTTAATTACATTTTCAACCGAGTGACCATGAGACTCTATCTCCGTATAAACACTCTCACCAATCACAATAGCATCGTCGACCACAATCCCCAGCACCAATAAAAAGCCAAACAAGGTGATCATGTTCAGGGTTAGATTAAATGGATCAAATGGCATCAATAACAACGTACCGAGGAAACAAATTGGGATCCCGAGCATCACCCAAAAGGCGAGTTTTAAATCCAAGAAAAACGCCATCAGTAAAAACACCAATAAGGCGCCCATGACCATGTTGGAGATCATCATATTCAGACGTCCCTCAAGGTAATGGGTTAAGTCTCCCCAATAACCTAGAGTGACGGCTTTTGGTAAACTGGCTTGCTCATCGGCGATGTATTGCTTGACCTGGCTGGCGATGGTTACTGCGTTTTGGTCATCAATACTCAGCACTTCGATAATTGCTGCGGGTTTCGCATCAAAACGAGTATAAAAAAGCCCTTCTTGGAAGCCGTCTTTAATGCTCGCCACCTGCGGTAACATGATGCGGCTACCATCTGGTTGAGTTGCCACAACAATGCGCTCAAAGTCACTTTGTGTATAAGCTTGTCCCTTGGTTCTGAGTAAAATGTCTCCATCTTTCGCTCGAATAGCACCACCGGGTAAATCTACCGAAGAGTTCTGAACTGCCTGTGCAACATCAACAAAACTTAAGCGGTACTCTTTCAGTTTATCTTCAGAAACCTCAATGCCGACTTCGTAATCAGGCATACCACGGAGTTTAACTTTGGTCACTGCAGGTAGGTTGGCTAAGTCATCACGGACTTTTTTAGCAAACTCTTTCATATCCGCCTGGGTCATCTCACCAGAAACGGAAACCCATATGACATTGTTTTCTGGTTTTTGGCGATAAATATTCGGTTTTTCAATGTTGGCAGGAAAAGTAGCAATGGCATCAACAGCCAATTTAACCTCATCCATGACATCTTGAACTTCATAGCCTGAAGTCACTTCGATATTAACCGAACCGACGCCCTCGCCCGCAACGGAAGTCATTTTTTCGATACCGGAAATATCTTTAATGGCTTCCTCAATTTTAATAACAATACCTTCTTCAATTTCTTGTGGTGCCGCACCTGGGTAGGCAACCGAAACATTAAGGTAATTGAGTTCAAACGTCGGAAAAATTTCTTTATTGATCAATTTGGCACTGAATAAACCACCAATGATCAATACCCACATTAATAGGTTTGCAGCAACATTGTTATAGGCAAACCAAGCAATAATTCCTTTTGGCTTATCCATTAGTTGTTTTCCTGCTGCGTCTCTTTGGTGCTATCTTCTTTGCTTATTTCACCAAGAACTTCAACCTCTTGGCCGTTAGCTAAACTGGTGAATTGTGTCAGTGATACTCGATCTCCGGTCTTGAAGGAATTTTGAATATAGACATTCTCAGCATCACTACGGACAGGTAAAACACTACGCATTTCAATTTTGTTTTCAGGAGTCACTACGGCAACTAAGCCATCACGAACGAGATGCCTAGGCAGTTTTACGGCTTGAGAAACAACTTTACCGGTAATATTTGCGTCGAGGAACGTACCAAATTGCAAAGGTAACGCATGCTCTTGTTGCTGGCTTTCTCGTTGGTAAGGATCTTGAACTTCTGCAATCAAGTAAGCCATACGGCTTTTTTCATCAACAATGCCTTCACTCCGCGTGATACGACCTTGCCAATACTGACTTTTCTCGCCCAATTTGCTCATCAGTTCAACGTCAATATTTGGTGATATTAAAGACTCTAAATGCACGAGATCGTGAGTCGAAATAGGCAGTCTTATCTCTGCGACTTGAGTATCAAACAATTGACCAATCTCACTGCCCGTTGACACAAACTGCCCTAAATCAGCACTTCTTGCTTTAACAATGGCATCAAAAGGCGCTGAGATAACCGTTCGCTCAAAGTTACGCTTTGCTTTTTCTAACGCCGCTTTCGCCGCTTTAACATTGGCTTGTTCACGCTGCAGTTGCGGTTTGCGTAAACCAAGACTCGGTGGAGTGCCACTGTCGTAACCTTTAAATTCGACTTTTGCGACTTCACCTCGAGCCATCTCTTCATCAAGAGATGCTTGAGCTTGAGCAAATTGAGCTTCGGCTTGAAGCAAATCTGCATGGTAATCCGCTGGATCGATTTTCGCGAGAACATCCCCTTTTCTCAAAAAACCACCACTCACAAACACTGGCGAAAGTTTGATAATTCGACCACTCACCTCTACAACCACTTTTGTTTTGTATTTGGGTTGTGCGACACCGTAAGATGGAATAATTAACGCTAATGATTGTGGCGATATTTCCATAACTTCAACAATTGGCAGTGCTGGTTTTTGTGCATCTTGTTTTAGTTCTGGCTTACTTGGATTTAATAAAATGAAAACGATTACTGAAAAAATGAAAATCAAAAGTGGTGACAAACGTCTTAACCACAAAGTGTAACTACTCATGAGGCCTTGTTATCCTTCTCAGGGCAAAATCTTCCTTAAACTACCAGAATAATTGTTAATAAAATACGACTAAATGTTAATAATATTGAAATAAAATTTATAATACTAAAGTATTAGTCTTTATGAATATAACATTTGTAAATAACCACTTACGTTATGAGCAGTACTTTTGTTGAATTCAGGGCATTAAAAAAGGCCAACAAGGTGACCTTTCATCAATAAAGCGCCAATATTTATTTTTTCTTTTTGCGTGCCTTAGCTTTCGCTTTCATCTTCACTTTATCTTTTTTCTTACCTGGTGCTTTGGCTTCTTTATTCTTTGGTCTCAAACCTTCAATCATACGACGCTTTAGTTTCTGCTCAGTGTAACGCTCAATCTTATTCAAAATTCGAACGTCATGTGCTTCTATCAGCGAGATTGCTGTTCCTTTGGCTCCCGCTCTTGCGGTACGGCCAATACGATGCACATAGATATCTGCAGTACGAGGCATGTCAAAGTTGATTACATGCGTAATACCTTCAATATCAATACCACGTGCAGCAACGTCAGTACAAAGTAACACGTTCACTTCGCCCTTAGTGAATCGGCCAAGTGCTTTGAATCTTTGTTTTTGTTCCATGTCACCACGTAAAAACGCAGCTTGAATTCCCGCTTGCTGTAACAAGCCTTCAAGACTTGCAACCGTGTCGCGAGTTTTACAAAATACAATCGTACGTTCTACTTCTTCTTGTCGTAGCCAAAACGTCAATAAATCAAACTTATGTTGTTTATCGTCGGCTAAATGTACCCATTGATGAATTTTTCCTTTCTCTTTTCGGGTCGGAGAATCAATATCAACTCGAATCGGATCCGTTAACAACTCATCAGCAAACCGAGCGACACCACCGGTAGAAAGGGTCGCCGAAAACAACATATTCTGCTTACAGCCGTGAGCTTCAAGTGCAATACTTTTAACTACATTAGCAAAACCCATATCAAGCATGCGGTCAGCTTCATCAATGATGAGCAGCTCTACATCTTCTGCAGTAAAGTTGCCTTTATCTAAATACTCTAATAAACGACCTGGTGTTGCGACTAAGATATCAACGTTGTCTTTTAACGCTTCTTCTTGCGGACCGTATGGAACACCGCCAGTAATGATGTTTATGTCTAAATCTAATGAGTTTGCCAAATGTGTGGCATAACGGTGGATCTGGCTGGCTAATTCACGCGTTGGAGTCAGGATTAGTACACGAGCTTGACCTGTAAAGTTTCTTGGAAAATCGATGATATGTTGCAAAGCAGGCAATAGAAAACAGGCAGTTTTACCTGTTCCGGTTGGCGCCATAGCCATAATATCTCGCTGCTCGAGTGCAAAAGGAATAACTTGTTTTTGAACACTCGTGGCCGATTTATGTTCCATTCTTGCCAGTGATTCTAGCAATTCAGCATCTAAATCAAATTCATCAAAGTTCATTATTTTCATTCCAAGCAGCAGATTAGGCGGCGCATTATATTAGAGATTCAGATAAAAATCTTTGCTAAGTTCGATCATTTCATCAGTATATTGGTTTTGTTTCCCTCTCAAGATCAAAGGCTCAAAGAATTGAGCGGGCTGATCTACTCGACTTAAACTGAATAAAACTCGACGTTGTGCGCTGCCTTCAACAGGAATAATGGCTTTCACGGCGCTAAGATTTAACCCACTAAACTCGATAAGCGAAAAAAAATCATCTGCGACTTCTGTCGGTAAAATGAGGCTCGCTGTGCCATTATCTGATAATAGCGCTTCAATGGCATCAATGAGGTCTTGGTAACTCAACGTATTAGTATGCCTAGCGTTCGCACGGTTTTGTTGTTGAGTCTGTGGCCCAGTCAAAAAATACGGCGGATTACAGATAATGTGATCAAACTTAGCACCATGCTGAGCGACATAATGAACAATATCATCTTGAATCACTTTAACTCGATGAGCCCAAGGGCTCTGTTCGACATTCACCTTCGCAGCCTTACAAGCTTGCGCATCTAATTCAATCGCAATAATGTTTGCTTGGCTTCTTTGTGCACTCATTAAAGCTAACAAGCCGCTTCCAGTACCAATATCGAGAATGTTTTTTGCATGAGTCAATGGTGCCCACGCTCCCAATATGACCGAATCGGTACTCACTTTCATGCCGCACTGGCTATCGTCGATATGAAATTGTTTAAAACTAAACGGCATAAAAGGTATCACTTAATAAAAGAAGAGATTATAACGGGTTCTGCAATTAAATAAGAATATTGTGAAACGTATCAATTCCACATGCTTTCGACCGGACAAAGTATACAATTTTATCATTGTTTTGCCGAAACTATAGCCAAAGACTTTTTTTTAACTTAAGTTATCAAAAAAAAATATTACAATAACAAAATTACAGTTAAGAGGTTTGTAGTGCAAAACAAACAAATGAGTATTGGAGATACCTTTGGCTTAGGATTTATGACCTTTGCGTTTTTTTTAGGGGCTGGTAACCTAATTTTCCCACCATTTGCTGGCATGCTAGCGGGTGAAAACATGCCTTGGGCAATGATGGGGTTTTTAATAACAGCCGTTGGTCTGCCTCTCTCAGGACTCATTGCTGTAGCACGAAGCAATGGTAGTGTGATGAAGTTTTTACCTCCCATTATAGCCACCATCATTGCCATTGCGATTTACATCATTATTGGCCCTGCGTTTGCCGCACCAAGAACGGGACTTGTGGCCTATGAGATTGGGGTTAAGCCATTTTTAAATGATACTTCCGCAATGATAACCCTCGGCGGTATAGACCTAAATTACAGCCAAATGTTGTCCACACTTTGCTTCTTCACTACTGCACTATTTTTAGCTTTATATCCTGGCAAGTTGCTTGACAGTGTCGGTAAAGTACTGACTCCATTGCTCATTACTTTGTTAATTGTACTATCAATCTCGGTCATGTTCTTTCACGGTACGCCACCTTCGGTGCCAACCGGAGAGTACCTCAATACGCCTTTAACCAAAGGGATTATTGAAGGGTACAACACCATGGATACCTTAGCCTCACTCATGTTTGGTATGTTGATCATTGATATTTTAAAGAAAAAAGGCATCAACGATCCTAAATCTCAAACGCGCTATTTAGTAAGAGCAGCGATTATTGCAGCAACAGGTCTAGCCTTCGTTTACATTTCACTGTTCTTCTTAGGCGCCTCTGCGGGAGAGTTAGCAAACGGAGCTGAGAATGGCGGTCAAATTTTAACAAACTATGTTGATGCTGAATTTGGTTACATGGGTTCTATACTGTTGTCAGGAGTCGTTTCTCTGGCATGTTTAACCACCGCTGTAGGCTTAATTGTTGCTTGCTCTGAGTTCTTCGAAGAGTTAATACCTGCTTTCTCTTATAAGCCTCTCGTGGTTTTCTTTAGCATAATTTCTGCGATTGTGGCCAATGTGGGGTTAACTCAGTTAATTGAAGTGAGCATCCCGGTACTTGTCAGTATTTATCCTGTAGCCATAGCTTTAGTCGCCATCACGTACATTACGCCAAAATTGAATAATCCAGAGTTATCACATCGCATCATTGTGGGTGTCGCCCTGTTGTTTGGTATTGTGGATGGGCTATCTGCTGCTGGATTTGATATTCATATTTTCGATTTCATGCCACTTTTTGATCAAGGACTTGCATGGTTGATTCCGACCATGATCGCCATGTTCACTTGCTTAACCCTACCACCAAAAAAGCATAAATAGACACCTACTCTCATAAATCTGGTGCTGTTCAAATAGTTAATTGAATAGCACCACCTTCAACTTACAATCCGTTCATACTGCATACAGCCAAGGAATATATAATTATCATTGATTATTGACTTGGCCTCGCTCACCAATTATTCAAAATAGAAAGCATGTCACACATCAAACGATAAGTGACTTAAGTGCTTCGATTAACATCTAAGATAAGCTCTGAGTGGGTTATTTTACTGCCAGACAGAGTTTATATTCGACTGAATGTGAGAACTTACCTATGCCTGAAAAGCAAAAAAGTTCATTAGTACCAATGCTCATCATTGGTTTACTCTTTTTTATTTTTGGCTTTGTTACATGGCTGAATGGCTCCCTCATCCCTACGCTACAGATTGCATTCAACCTCACACCAAGTCAGGCCTACCTTATCTCAATGGCTTTCTATATTTCTTATACTGTCACAGCATTGCCTTTATCTGTGGTACTCAATCATACGGGTTATAAGTTTGGCATGGTCATCGGCTTTCTATTAATGATGCTGGGCTCATTGATTTTTATTCCGGCAGCGCAGATGCGTTCATTTGAAATCTTTTTAGCGGGCCTTTTTATATTGGGGTCTGGGCTGACCATTCTTCAGACTGCAGCTTGCCCTTATATGGTGTTGCTTGGAAAAAGAGAAACGGCTGCTGTTCGTATTTGTTTTATGGGGATATTGAATAAAGGGGCAGGAATAATCGCCCCTATCGTATTTACATCATTGGTATTTACAGATGTCTCTCAATATTCTCCATCGGCGTTATCACAAATGAGTGGCGCTCAACAATTGATCACTCTCAATACGCTTTCAGCTAAGTTAGTGACCCCCTACCTTGCTATGGCCATCATTCTTTTAGTGTTAGCGATGTGTGTATTGTTATCACCACTTCCTGAATGCGATTTAGAAAGAGTGAATCAAGAGAAGCCTGAACATTACGATAATCCATTTAAGTACCCACACCTCATTCTCGGTGTAATGGCCTTATTTTTTGCGGCTGGAACTGAAGTCGTTGCGGCCGATACCATCGGCTTATTAGGAAAAGCCTTTAATGTGACGAATTTTTCTAGCTTAACCGCTTATACTATGGCCTTTATGGTCATCGGATACATCTTGGGGATCAGCTTAATTCCTCGCTGGATAAAGCAAGAAAAGGCGCTACTGTTCACGTCTCTATTAGGCACTGTAATCACTTATCTTATTATTAACTCAAGCGGTCAGCTTTACACTATTTGGAATACATGGTTCTTATGGACTCATGCTCCAGCAGTACCAAATGTCGTCGTTTTAGTGGCTATGTTAGGTCTAGTTAATGCCATTATTTGGCCTTCCATTTGGCCCTTAGCGTTAAAAGGGCTAAATAGAAAGACAATGACCATTGGGTCGGCAATGCTCGTAATGAGCTTTTCAGGCGGGGCTATGCTCCCCATGCTGTATGCTGAACTAGGCTCAACGTCTGAGAACATGATCAGTGCATATTTAGTATTAATACCCTGCTACTTATTTATTGCATTTTATGCTGCACTTGGACACAAAGTTAATCAGTGGAATCGAGTCATCAACTTAGAACAAAGTTCGACCTGTAATAGCTGAATGTAAACTGACAAACGCTCAATCAGTCCAACATTAACTCGAATTCAGCCATAAAATGGCCAACTGAAAACCTATTTGTGTATGCCTGTGACCTCATCTAAATTCTCATTCACTGAAATCTTTTCAATTACTTTTATGACATTTGGTTTTATTTTTGGTGCTGGTAATGTCATTTTTCCACCGATCTTGGGCTTCAAGTACGGCTCAGACAGTTTTTCTGCAGTACTCGGTTTTTTGAGTTCCACCTCACTACTGTCTTTATTGGCTTTAATTGCCTTTGGCATTATGCAAGGCAATTTGACTAAGTTTTGGACTAAAAAATACGGAAAAGGATTCATTGCTGTCTTATACTTGATGCTTGGGCCTATTCTTTGTGGGCCTCGTAACGGTATCGTTTCTTTTGAGTTAGGGTTAAAACCTGTTTTATTACAGACTCACCTCATTGATGGCTCAAGTTTATCGTTACAGATCGCCCTATTGGTTTTCACCGTTGTATTCTTCACATTTTCCCTTTGGTTATCATTAACGCCAAGTCAGCTGGTAACAACCGTTGGAAAAGTGATCACTCCATTGTTTTTGCTTTTGATATTTATTTTATCTGTACCATTATTTTTCACTCACTTTCCGAGCATCGCCCCACCAAATTACGACCATAACAACTCTGCCTATATCAGTGGTTTTCTCGAAGGCTATAACACGCTTGATGTCACGTGCATCCCTGTATTCGGCATTATTGTCTTTGACACATTAAGACGAAGAGCAATTCATTCCTCTAAAGGCATTTTTAAAAGCTTTGTGCTCACGACCTTTAGTGCACCAATCTTTACTGCTCTTATCTATATTGCTTTTTGTTATATAGGGCTCTCTGAAGCAGGGAAAACAACTGCAGCGCTAAGCGGGCCACAAATATTATTGGCTTATACACAAGCTCATTTTGGTTGGTTTGGTGAGGTGCTACTGGGCATGGCGGTATTCTTAGCGTGTTTATCAACTGCGATTGGTTTTATCGTGGCAAATGGTGAATTTTTCCATGAGATGTTTCCGAAAATCAGCTATCGAAAAATTGCGATATCAACAACCATTATTACCGTGTTTATTGCAAATATCGGACTCACTGAACTCACTCACCTTACCCAACCCGTACTCAACTTCTTCTATCCGATTTTAATCGCTTTAATTATTTGTGGCTTATTTACTCCCTTAATGAAGCAACCGAAGTTGACGAACTATGCGGTTGTTGGTGTTACGGTAATAATCAATACGCTTTCTATTGTTCATTATCACATTGGTTCACTGCGACAGTTACCGTTATTCGATAATGGTCTTGGCTGGCTCCTGCCTATGGCATGCACACTGATTTTGTGTTTATTTTTACCCGACAATGACTTGCTATTCGATTCTGTTGCAGATTGATGATATTTTAAAAAAAACATATGCTAAACATGTAAAACGTGAACCAAAACAAATATCAACAAGATCCTAATTTAGATCGATTTTTAGATCACCTTTGGTCAGTACAAGGATTAAGTGACAACACATTGTCGGCTTATCGAACTGACTTAAGGCATCTTGATAAGTTCATACAACAACAAGGCTCTAGATTGCTTTATGTAGAACAAAGCCATATTCAATTGTTTATCGAGCACAGATTTAAAGCGCAACCTGCAAAAACATCCCAAGCACGGATGTTAAGTAGTCTCAGGCGTTTCTATCAATATCTATTATCAACGAAACAAATCAGTAGAGATCCAACGGCTTTAATCGACTCACCAAAGCTGGGACAAAAAGTACCGACCAGTCTCACTGAAGTTGAAGTCGACGCTTTACTTTCTACGCCAAACGAAGAAGATGTAATTGAAGCGCGTGATAAAGCGATGTTGGAACTACTATATGCAACAGGCTTACGTGTCACTGAACTCATATCACTGACGGTGGACCAGATTAGCTTACGCCAAGGTTTGGTTAGAGTTGTGGGTAAAGGTGACAAGGAACGACTTGTCCCTTTAGGTGAAGTCGCTGTAGAACAGCTTGAATCTTATTATACAAAGGTACGGCCTCAATTACTCGGTGATAAAATTTCAGATGTTGTTTTCCCGTCGAAGCGTGGTCAAAAAATGACCCGACAAACATTCTGGCATCGCATAAAACACTATGCAATGATTTCTGGTATCCATTCAGAGCTATCACCTCATACCCTAAGACACGCATTTGCGACTCACTTGCTGAACAATGGTGCAGATTTAAGAGTAGTACAGCTCTTATTAGGGCATAGCGATTTATCCACGACTCAGATCTACACTCATGTAGCTAAGGCACGACTTCAGCAGCTACATCAACAACATCATCCAAGGGGGTAATTATGTATCACTCTCTTATTCCAAGCTTATACCCATGATACCTGAAGATGCTCGATTTCAGCGAGAATGCACAACTTGTTAATCAAGGCGACAGTGTGCGGCAATAGTGAGCTATTGTTAGCACTGGCAACGAAGAGTAACAAGCTGTGCAACTCGCACTTCGTGGACTTCTCAGCGCCAATTCTTCTTTGTTACATTAGCTCGAAAGAATCCCGATATTCCTTCGCTAATGCGCCTCAAAGAATTGGCGCTGAAAAAGTCCTGAAACATGTATCTTCAAGTATCATGGGTATAATCACACTATATGAATATTTGCTTTAAGGAGAATAAGGTTGTAACTTTTAAGCAATTACTCAGGTCTAATGAAGAGACCACTGATAGCATTAACCTTAATTAGGATACCCCATGAAGTTCTCCCGTATTTTATCCTTATGCTGTTTATTAGCATTTGGAACGGCACATGCAGCTGGCGTTGCAAAACCTAACATTGACGCCATCAAAGAAAAGTTAACTAAAATTGCTGGATTGAAAGTAATGTCCATGCAAGACACACCAATAAAAGGTCTATACCTTGCAATGACGGATCGTGGTGTATTTTATATTAATAGTGATGGCACTAAGCTGATTAACGGCAGCATGTTTGACTTATCGAATGGTTTTAAAAACCTGACTGAAACAGCGATGGGTAAACCTCGTATTGCCGCACTGAAAAAATTCGAACCTGAGATGCTGGTTTACAAAGCGAAAAACGAAAAGCATGTTGTCACCGTATTTACCGACATCACTTGTGGCTACTGTCGTAAACTTCATAAAGAAATGCAACAATACAATGACGAAGGGATTACTATTCGTTATCTCGCTTTCCCTCGTGCTGGGGCGAACTCTTCAGTTGCGAAAGAAATGCAATCAATTTGGTGTTCAAAAGATCCATTGAAAGCGATGGATGATGCTAAAGCGGGTAACGATGTATCTAATAAAGTGTGTGATGCAAAAATTGCTGAGCAGTATCAATTAGGTCAAAGCTTTGGCATTAATGGTACTCCAGCCATTATCCTTGAAGATGGCACATTAATCCCAGGCTACCAACCGCCAGCTCGTCTATTACAGACCATAGAAAATCATTAATCATTTAGTTATGATTATCAGGCGGCAAATTTGCCGCCTTTTTATTGCTTGGAAATTATAGTGTCTTATAAAATTGTTCGCCGCCCACACGTTGATGACTCACATTTACCCAGTTCGTTACATCCACTACTGAAGCAAATTTTAGCCAGTCGCGGAGTAATGCCTGAACAGTGTCAACTTGAATTAAAAGGCTTGCTTCGTCCAAATACGATGAAAGGCCAGCTCGAAGCGGCGGCCATAATTGCCACGGCAATAGAAGCGAATAAATCGATTTTTATTATTGGTGACTTTGATGCTGACGGTGCAACATCCACATCCGTCTGTATGCTGGCATTGCGAATGATGGGGACAAGGAAAGTCAATTACCTCATTCCAAATCGCTTTGATTATGGCTATGGCCTTAGTCCGGAAATCGTCGATTTAGCTCAGCAACAAGGTGCAGAGCTCTTACTCACCGTTGATAATGGCATCTCCTCCATTTCAGGCGTTGAACGAGCTAATCAACTGGATATTCCTGTCGTAGTTACCGATCATCACCTACCTGGTGAGCGGCTTCCTGAGGCAGCAGCCATTGTTAATCCAAACCAATATGGCTGCCAATTCGCCAGTAAAGCCATGGCTGGTGTTGGGGTCGCATTCTACTTAATGACAACCATAAAGACTGAGCTGAAAACGCGAGGCTGGTTCGCACAAAAGCATATCCCAGAGCCAAATTTAGCGAGCCTATTGGATATTGTCGCTTTAGGGACGGTTGCCGATGTCGTGCCACTGGACGCCAACAACCGTATTTTAGTTGAAGCTGGGCTCAAACGAGTTAGAGCAGGTCAATGTCGCCCAGGGATCACGGCGTTACTTGATATTGCCAAGCGTAATCCGCAGAAAGCAGTCGCATCCGACTTTGGTTTTGCTGTAGGTCCTCGCTTGAACGCTGCAGGGCGCTTAGATGAAATGTCTTTGGGTGTCGAACTGCTACTTTGCGACAACATCATGAAAGCTCGCAGCATGGCTGCAGAACTCGATGGGCTAAACCAAGACCGACGTGAATTGGAAGCTGGTATGCAACATGAAGCACTAAAAATGCTGAAAGCATTTAGCGTTCATGAGGCTTCAATACCTAAAGGCTTGGCGTTGTATCAAGATGATTGGCATCAAGGGGTTATTGGTATCCTTGCGTCACGAATCAAAGATAAATACCATCGACCAGTGATTGCTTTCGCTTTAGGAGAGAATGGCGAAATTAAAGGGTCAGCACGCTCAATAAAAGGCGTGCACATGCGCGATCTTTTAGACCGAATTAATACTCAAGTGCCTGGTTTAATCATTAAGTTTGGTGGTCATGCTATGGCTGCTGGTTTATCAATAAAAGCAGACGCATTTGACGTCTTTAAACAGCATTTCGAAACCACTATTGACGAATGGATCACTGAAGAGTTGTTAACCGGTGAATACAAAACTGACGGAGAGTTAAGCGCCAAGTTCCTTGAACAAGAAACAGCAGATTTACTAAAATTTGCAAGCCCTTGGGGTCAAGAGTTTGAAGAGCCCTGTTTCGATGGTGAATTTACTATTGTGCAGCAGCGGTTAGTAGGCGAAAAGCATTTAAAGTTAGTGCTCGAGACAACTTGTGGTCGTCGCTTAGTTGATGCAATTGCTTTTAATGTTGATTTAAATGTGTGGCCAAATACACAAACCCAAAGGGTTTCATTGGTTTATACATTAGATATTAATGAGTTTAGAGGCAATACGAGTTTACAATTGATGGTGAAACAAATTACACCCGTAAACGATTATGATTCATGAGATCGACGTTAGCATTGTCGTGGCTTGCAATTGAAACACTTTCATTTAGGCTTGCTTGTCTCGAATCAGGTAAGGATTCAGTTAACGCTTCTAGTGATTCATTAAGTGCTTGCTCACGTCCTCGATTTGCAGCATTGTTAGCTTCATGCGCTAATTCAGAACCAAGTTCGGCCTCTAAATTTAACCCTGATGAGTCATCATTGGCATCAGCAGGAGACACATTTTGTTGATTATGAGTATTAACTTGTCCAGCTTGACTTGAGTTCGAATTCAGTCTTGCTTGTGGAGTGTGCCGAGCACCTGAAGGAGGAGTGGCCTCTGATTTTTTAGGCTTACTACCACCAACCTCAAAATTTAACTCTCCGTTCGCTTTCCGTTTCTCCATAAGCGCTCTTGCTTTTTCCTTAGCATTACCCGGAAATAATCTAGGGTCTCGAATATCATAACCTCTGAACAATTGATTAAACTGACTATCTTGAGTGAGATGTCCAGCTCGATGCATTAAATTTGGACGAGCCGTCAAACCTCCAAGTGGAAACCGAATGCAATAGTTAGAAATAACGTTGGTGATTTTATCTATTTTTTCTTGATCATCCATACCACCTTTACGAAGTAATGCCTCCGTGATATTTGATATAGAATCGCCATGATATTTGAAGCCATCTTTACCGGCGGCTCTTAAGCCTAAATTAATCGTTGAGCAACACAAATCGGCCGTACTCACTGCAACACCAGCCCCAGCCCAAATAGCGAGTGGCGTAGCAGCGCCAAGCGTTACTCCGGTCAAAAGAATTGCACCCGCTAGCAATGCGGTATGGCCTATCAACCCGTAAATACGTTCAAGAATATCCATTGCAGCGGTTTCACAACCCGCTTCTTGCGCTTCTTTGAAGTTATTGACTAACGTATTCATTTGCTTGTTTTGCGCCTCTGCGACCTTGCGCTCGGCATCAGATACATTTTTAGGAGCATCAAGATCATACGATTCAGATAGTGGGGCTTGTTCTGGATTAAATTGATTACCTTGAGTCGAATTTTGAGAAACACGACCTGAACCAGTTTGCCCCATCGGTTGAAGAGGGATATCGCCTGGAGAACTAAAATCACTCTGAGAAACACGTTGCGGCGTTACACTTGTACTCATTATTCGTTCCTCAAATTAGTTTTCATAAGCTGAGTATAGTAATCCTTGAGTTGCGTAACAAGTGAATGAATTAAAAGTTAAATTAAGCTTTCTTAATACTTTTAGAGAGTCTTTGTCATTTTTCATAAGGCATAAAAAAACCGCTGACATTACAGCGGCTTGTAATTAAAGAGTAAAAGCCAGAATTACTTCTTAGCGTCTCTTTCTTTAACTTCAGCAATTACTTTTTCAGCAACACTGTTTGGACATGCACTGTAGTGTGAGAATTCCATAGAGAATTGACCACGACCAGATGTCATTGTACGTAGAGAACCGATGTAACCGAACATTTCTGATAACGGTACGTCAGCCTTAATACGAACACCGGTAACGCCAGCCATTTGATCTTTGATCATACCGCGACGACGGTTAAGGTCACCAATAACGTCACCTACGTTGTCTTCTGGACTGAATACGTCAACGTGCATCACAGGCTCAAGAAGCTGTGCGCCTGCTTTTGGCATAGATTGACGGAATGCACCTTTAGCAGCGATTTCAAACGCGATAGCTGACGAGTCAACTGCGTGGAAAGCACCATCTACAAGTTCAAGTTCAACGTCAAGTACTGGGAATCCAGCAACAGTACCAGTTTGCATCATAGATGCGAAACCTTTCTCAACTGCAGGCCAGAATTCTTTAGGTACGTTACCACCAACAACTTTAGAGCTGAATGTGAAACCAGTGTTTTGCTCACCTGGTTTGATAACGTAGTCAATCTTACCAAATTGACCAGAACCACCAGATTGCTTCTTATGCGTATAAGAATCTTCAACCAACTGAGTAATCGTCTCACGGTAAGCAACTTGTGGCTCACCTACAATTAGGTCAACGCCATAAGTACGCTTCAAGATATCAACTTTAATATCTAAGTGAAGCTCACCCATACCTTTAAGGATGGTTTCACCTGAATCTTCATCAGTTTCAACACGGAATGATGGATCTTCTGCAACCATCTTACCGATTGCGATACCCATTTTCTCACTTCCGCCTTTATCTTTAGGAGATACAGCGATAGAGATAACTGGCTCAGGGAATACCATAGCTTCAAGGGTACATGGGTTCTTAACATCACATAATGTGTGACCAGTTTGAACGTTTTTCATGCCCACAATAGCGATGATGTCACCAGCTTGTGCTGAATCTAATTCGTTACGCTCATCAGCTTGCATCTCAACCATACGACCAACACGCTCAGTTTTACCTGTAGCAGAGTTAAGGATGGTGTCACCCTTCTTGATGCTACCAGAATAGATACGTACGAACGTAAGAGCACCAAAACGGTCATCCATAATTTTGAATGCTAGTGCTTTGAATGGTTCTTCAGTAGAAACAATTGCGTGTTCGCCAGTTTCATTACCTTCTTCGTCAGTAAGAGGCTGTGGATCAACTTCGTCTGGCGCAGGCAAGTAATCAACAACAGCGTCAAGTAACAACTGCATACCTTTGTTCTTAAATGCAGAACCACAGTATGTAGGGAAGAATGCCATTGTACGAGTACCTTTACGGATACAACGTTTAATGTCTTCCATAGATGGCTCTTCGCCTTCCATGTAAGCTTCCATAAGATCGTCGTCTTGCTCAACAGCAGTTTCGATCAACATTTCACGGTATTCTTCTACCTGATCAACCATATCGGCTGGAATGTCTTCGATCTTGTAGTTTTCAGCTTGGCCTGTTTCATCCCATACCCATGCTTTACGAGTAAGTAGATCAACAACACCAGAGAATTCGTCTTCGATACCGATTGGTAATACCATTACCAATGGGTTAGCCGCTAGAACGTCTTTAGTTTGCTTAACAACACGTAAGAAATCAGCACCCATACGGTCCAATTTGTTTACGAAGATGATACGAGCAACTTCAGATTCGTTCGCATAACGCCAGTTAGTTTCTGATTGAGGCTCAACACCGCCTGAACCACAGAATACACCAACACCACCGTCAAGAACTTTAAGAGAACGATATACTTCAACTGTGAAGTCAACGTGTCCAGGAGTATCAATAACGTTAAAACGGTGATCATTCCAGAAGCAGCTAACTGCAGCTGACTGAATGGTAATACCACGCTCAGCTTCCTGCTCCATGAAGTCAGTAGTAGATTCACCATCGTGAACCTCACCAATCTTATGAATTTTACCGGTAAGCTTTAGGATACGCTCAGTGGTCGTAGTTTTACCCGCGTCAACGTGAGCAAAAATACCAATGTTTCTGTATTTTGATAAGTCAGCCATGATTCAACTTTAATCTATTAGGTTAATAAGTAGACGGAGTATGCGAATAACCGACACACCACACATCAGAATTTAAGGCGCATATTGTAAAGTGGAACCAAGTTTGGTGCAATTGGATAGTGCAAATTTTAGCGAATTTGTCATATAAACTTTAGTCCTGATGCCTAACTATCATTTAAAATCAACACGATAGACGAGTAAACTTTTGGTACTGTCTTATGCACTTTTTACGAGAAATTTCGATAAAGTTCCCTTTTTACACTGACTTTGAAGTTTCGCCACTACTCTCACTAGAAAAATACATTGAATATCCTAGACTTAGTTTCCCCGTACTGATTTTTGTTGTAGTAAAGGATGCAAGACAATGTTGATCACTTATTCTGAGTTTTGTCAGGAACTCGCCAATCAATCTCATGCTCGAAGTTCCATTCAAAATATTTATAGCTTTGAATTCGAAAATCTTATTTCAAATAAAAATTCTGACGACTTTAACATCAGTTTTCAACTCAAAGATGAATATAAAACTCAATTAAAAAACGATGAGTTACGTGCCGTCATTAGCGACACACTCATTTTAAATTCGTGCCAACAAATCAGTAAAATCTTGTTAAATCGTTTACACCCAGAAACGGAGCATTCACGCTTTTTTGTCACTGATCAAAGAGTCATTTGTTTAGAGCCGTGCTTTTAAGATCTCCCCATTCACAGCAACATCAGAATATTGAGCCAACGTGAGGAGCAAAACAAATATGATTTTTCTTTGTTATTCGAGCTTGGTAAAGACCAGATGAGTGTGCGAATCGACTTAACAGCCATAAAACATGATGATCAGTTAATAGAAAATTATTATCAGAGGCATGTTTCGCTGTATGCCAGTTAAACGCTAACAAACAGGGCTAGCAAACGTGCCAGTCCTGTTATTATCACCATATTATCTATTACGATGTTTGCGCTTCCAGTTTCGATAGTACGTCCATGAATCTTCATTCGGCACCTTATACTGTTCAGGCACACTAAGAAATTTTGGATAATTCAGTTGAGTGTAATCCAATATGTTTTCTGGTAGCTCGCTAATACTATTATATTTACCGCTATTTCCAATCAGCAATCAACCTCCTTGTTTTCGCCCCATTTCCATCCAAGGAAACCAAGAACTAGTGCTTAGCCACGTTTGCCTGTATGGGATGCTGCTTTCGTTTTAAAGCGACATCTTGTTGTGAAATTGAATAATTGAAATGCTCTGAAGCTTGGTACCTCTTACCAATAGATGCCTTAGGAAATTCTTTGGGAGATACCAGGTTTACCTTGTCAGTAACGACATCTTGGTTGAGCAGTCAATATCCATCACTAGTTGGAAGAAAGTTTGTGCGAGCAGATTCAAAATTATCACTATTTACTGGATCAATGGCTGATGTTAATACTTGATTTGTCACCCCCGAATAAAGGTTGGCCCAATGCGTAAGTATTTTATGAGATTTTAAATCGGTGTAATAATACCAATATTAAACCCTTCAAATCCCATTATCGGCTTTAACTTTTTGTTTGGCGTTTTCGCAAATACTTTTCCTTTCCACCACGTAATTACAGGATCACTAGATAAATCAAATCGCATTCTTAAATAAGTATTGAGCTGTTGCTCATTTGAGTGTTCGGAGTAGCTTTGAACCAGTGCCGGAGAAACAATAACTAACGGTATAAATGATATACATAAAAATCGAACAATTTTTTTAATTTCACCATTTTTATATCCTCTTTTTGTAACGTCAAAAGGATATCAATCACATCATTATACATTTAGATTGATTCAGAATATGACACAATAATTTTGCAAAATTTAGGATTAGAAACCTAGGGACTGTTTATCTTTATCGAAGACAGTCCCTAGTTAAAGGCTAAGGAACGTTCACAATTAACTATTTCAATAATCTCAACGTATATTTGACTCGGTAATCTTCACCATTGCTGGCTTTGATTGCACCAAGAATACAAAAGATTAAATGGGCGATACCTAATATCATATAACCAAGAAAGCCGACGACAATAAACACTAATACTGTTGAAATAGCATAACCAATCATTGAAGTTATAGACCAATTCAACGCTTCTTTAGCTTGTTCTTGAACATATTGATCGTCTTTCTTAATAAGATACAAGATAAGACCCGGTATGAATCCAAAGAAAATCGTTCCAATCCAAAGCAGCATACCTAAATTACGCGACTCTTGATCAGATGCAGCGACTTCACTCATATTAATATCCTTATAATTAATGAAAAAAACGGAGTTATCTTAATCAATTTGTGTGTGTTTTTATACCTATTTTATCTGTCAATGAACGTAAAAATCTGTAAAAACAATAGTATTTGAATCTAAAGCGCTTAAATTGAGCTGATGGTTTTTAGACCAATTATTTAAATTAGTTGTTGTTAGGAGCCACTATGTCCACTCAAGCAGTGATTGCAGTTAATCGTTTTGGATTAGGGGCTCGTTTAAATGAGCTCCAACAAGCGGAGAAAGATCCAAAATCATTTTTAATCTCTCAATTGAATTCACCAGTATTCAATGACAAGCTACCGAATTCAAATCAACTCTTATTACACATGGCTGAGTTTATTCAGCAAAGACGGTATTCAAATTTCTCACCAGACTGCGTTTTACCTAGTAAGCAAAAAAAGCTCAACAGAAGCAAAAACCTTTCTTTCAAAAAAGTTATCAGCAACTCTGTTGTGACACTTTAATTAGCGCCATTCGCTCCTCTGACAGTCTTTCTTGGCGCCTACTTGATTTTTTCTCTAACCATTTTAGTGTGACTGCACTTGGACAAAAAATGGTAGCGCTTGCACCCACTTTAGAACGAGAAGCCATCGCTCCGAATATGCTGGGAAACTTTGAAGACATGCTTCTGGCCGTCATGCACCACCCGACCATGTTGATATATTTAAACAATGACCGATCTTTTGGGCCTAATTCGAAAGTAGGAAAGCGCAGCAAAAAAGGGCTTAATGAAAATCTAGCAAGAGAAATGATGGAGCTGCACACTCTGGGCGTGAACAGTGGCTATACCCAAGCCGATGTTATCGAACTGGCCAAAGGTATCACAGGCTGGAGTGTGGCTTTACCGTTAAAAGACTACAACGTCGGTTTTTATTATCGAGACAATGGCCATGAACCGGGCAAGCGAATCTTACTTGGTACAGAATATCCGCAACAGGGTGAGGCTCAAGGTACAACAATGATGACTGACCTTGCTCGACATCCTTCCACAGCCAAACACTTGTGCTTTAAGCTGGCCAAACATTTTATCAGTGATACACCGCCGCAATCTTTACAAGACAAAATGTTCAAACGCTGGCAAGAAACCAATGGCAACATAAAACAAGTGATGATTGCTATGATTAATGCCGATGAATCTTGGCATCCACAATCAGTAAAATTCAAAACCCCGCGAGAGTACATTATCTCAGCACATCGAGCGCTTAATCTTACGCCTAAAAATCATCAATCATTAATCTGGTCGCTTAATCTGCTTGGGCAAAGTCCATTCAAGGCTAATTCGCCAGAAGGTTATGGAGATATTGAAGCGAATTGGAATGGCCCAAGTGCATTAATGTCTCGTATTGACTGGTCAGCTCAATTAGTAAAACGCAGGCAAAGAACGAACCCCAAAGTGCTTAGCCAGCAATTGTTTGCCGATACCCTTTCCGACAACACTCAAACCTTAATACAACATGCTGAAAGTCGACAAAATGCACTTACGCTCTTGTTGATGAGTCCAGAGTTCTTGAGGAGATAAGCTATGAAACGCCGCAACTTTATCAAATTAATGGGTGGTGCCATTGTCCTATTTCAAAGCCCCAAACTTGTGTTTGCGAAGAATCAGGACAACCCGAATCGGCCGTTATTTATTTGGGTGATCATGCGAGGAGCCCTTGACTCATTGCATACCGTTATTCCAGAAAGTGACGATAACTACAAAGCATTTCGCCCCAACCTTGCTCAACAAATCCAACAACCGACATTGCCATTGTCTCAAGGGTTTACCTTAAATCCTGCGTTAAAGAACTTGCATACCTGGTATCAAAACAAAGAATTGTTACCGATTGTGGCAGTCGGCAGTGGTTACCCCAGTCGCTCTCACTTTGATGGTCAAGACTATTTAGAGAGTGGTACAGGCACGCAGAATACTAAAACGGGATGGTTAGCCAGAGCACTAAATCAGAAAAAAACCGATGCGATTGCGATTGATTACTCTACACCTGTAAGCTTGAGAGGCTCATCAGCTGTGAACTCTTGGTATCCTGCAAAACTCAAATCTGCTGATGATGATATTTATCAAACCTTGAAATCCTTATATCAAGATGACAACTCATTACTTGCTAACCTCAACCATGGGGTCGAGATTAAAAATAAAACCCAAAGTTTAGATAAACAGAAAGGCCGTTCAAGCTTTTCGACCTTAACTCGAGGTTGCGCCAAGTTACTCAGTCAAAGTCCAGATATGGATTGTGCCATGCTCGAAATTGGTGGTTGGGATACACACAATGCCCAACAGCCTAGGCTAAAAAAACAACTCACTGAACTCGATCAAGGTTTAGCTGAATTAAAAGCATCACTGGGACCATTGTGGAAAAACACCGTAGTCGCACTGGCAACTGAGTTTGGCCGAACCGTACGAGAAAATGGTACAGGCGGAACCGATCATGGAACTGGCAGTGTGATGTTCCTTGCAGGCGGAGGGGTTAAAGGAGGTAATATTCAAGGGAAATGGCCTGGTTTAAAGCCTGAACAACTATTTGAAAATCGAGACTTAATGCCAACAACTAATACCTTTAGTTGGATAGCAACAGCATTAAGCCAGCATTGGCAATTAAGCACTGACAACATAAAAAATGTGTTCCCCAAACAAAAAATCTACTCCACTCATATTATTAGAAATACATAAAGATATGCACCATATAAAGAGACACTAAACGGGAAGTTTCTAACGCTATTGCTCAAATGGAAAAAGGCTTTTTCATAGTCTATGGTTAATTGACGTGAAACGTTCAATTTCACTTACTACAGCAAACCAAGCTCATGTTTTATGTTTAAAGGAGTAACGTAATGACTGGTTTTTCTAAACTCAGCCAACTATTTATAGTAGCGGGCTTAGTGTCTCTTGCTACCGCTTGTAACGACAGTAATTCATCAAGTAAGCCAATAAAACCAAAACCAGAAATGGTTTCTGTTGCAGGTAAAATTTTTGATGACAATCTTGTCGGTGCAAAAATGTTCATGGATTGTAATGGTAATCTCTCACAGGATGCTGATGAGGTTTACACCGAGTCAAAAGCAGGTGGCGTTTTTGAATTTACTGATATCCCTAAAAGTACTGCAGAAACATGTAATATTGTAGGTGATATTATCGAAGGTACAACACGAATTGATGGCAATGGTGAAGCTATCTCTCAGTCTTATAAGATGACTGCACCCGCTGGTTGTAAGTACATTAGCTCACTGACAGGTATGGCCCAATCATTTGCAAGCCAAGGCGTTCCTGACTTCTTGGAAAAAACAAAACGTAAATTTGATCTTGATGTTGATCTTTGTTCCGATATTCCTGCAGCGTATGAAGATGAGAGCCTAGACCCTACACAGAAAATTGCTAATATTCGAGCGCTCAGATTAAATAATGTTCTCTCTGGGCTAACCGCGCAAAATTATGAAACCATGGAGTCAATGATTGAATCTGGTGACATACAAGCCGTCAGTGCGTATATGATGAACCAAGAGCGTTTAATGAGAGCGGCACCAGAAATCCTTGCGGCTTTGGATGATGTGGAAGCTCAAATTAATGCAGGGAATGACAACGAAGCAGGTCCACAAAATGTATTGGGTTTCACATCCTTTTGGACTCATTGGGCTTCATTTTGGACTGCGATTCGTGCTGCACAAATGCCACCAGAGCCAGAAATGCTCACTGAAGAAATGCAATTAATGAACTTGAAGATGAACGCTGAGCAAGCTGACTTCTCTTCAATTTACCTCAACAGTAATGCTCGCCTAAACGGTTTTACTTACTTAGCCGATACAAACTCTGCTAATGAGTTCTTTTTGGGGTACGAAAGTGATGATGTTTCTGTATCCTCTTCAACTTCTCAACCATCTACATTACAGTTTGATTTGAAGCAATGGTCTAATAATAGCTTCAGTGATGGTGATAGCATTTTTGAGGGCACGCTAATTCTGACCAGCGATGGTTGGGAAAACCCAAGTGATACCTTCAATTTTGATCGAAGCGCAATATCTAGACTCTCACAAGATAATACGCAGTTTTCGATTGAAAACTCAGATCTCAGTAGCTTTCGCATTATTTTTGAAGCTAGAAAGTATTCGGTGACTGAACGCTCAATACAAGCTTTACTTGAGCATCACTCTGATCTCGAAGTTTGGAATGAACTCTTCGGGGAAGACCTTAACTTCCCAGTCCAAGCCAGTGCTTTTGATGTAACAATCAAAGGAGCAAATAAGTACTATTGGATGTATGACATGGGCAATGAAGAATGCGCTGCTGAACTTCAATTCAGCTCCATTTGTAACGCTCAAGAAGTACTGTCGCCTGCAGAGGTTGAGCTCGATAGAACCACTGGGAAATGGCGTTTCCGCCTTTCAAAAGTTGCTTCTTTTGTAAGTTTTGACTTTTTACAGAATGACACGGTTCCATATATGCCGGTAATTACTTCTGACGATGATGGTCATATTGTCGCTTACTTCGAAAGTAATAGAAGCGTATCTTTCATTCGATTCCCGCTGAACCTTAATCAGGCTTTCTATAAAGATACTGGAGACATTGATTTTGATAGAGAAGAATCTGCCTCAATTCAACCTTCAGTGATTGCTACAAGTTCTTGGACAAGGGCTGCAACCAACGACAACTTTATTGAGTTCTCTGTACCAGGTTCAGTTAAACGTATCGATGGCTCTTTACCGAGTAACATGTTTTTCACTGTGGCTGAAGGGATGGTTCGTTTTGGAGAAGTTACTGCCAATAATGAAGTCCTAGAAGAAGATGTGTTAGGTCTTAATACTGTCGCTCGCGATGCTATTTTGAATAACATGGATATTAATGAATTAACTAACATCATTAATCGCCGAGATAATTAAAACCTATATAGGCAGAGACTTTTCTCTGCCTTTGTATTTGACAATAGATACTACTAATTTAGTTGCAACTTTGTGTAGTGTTTTACATTAAACGAAATATTCACTTCTTCTCTAGACTAATATTTTAATTCGAGTGAACACTATGACTTCCCTTTTGGACAATAATACTCTATTTCTAATACATCGCCTTTTCAAAATAAAACCGTTATGAGACAAAACTTAACTCTGTGGGAAAAAGCATTATCAGAGGTCTTAAATCAAGCCGTAAAGTTTGATGAGAGCGATGTGTTTCTCGCGGAAATTGAGCAGCAATTGATAAACTTTCATTACCAAGATACTGTACTCATTATCTTCGCTTGTGCAGGCCAACTCGAAAATCAGCAACAAGCAACCGCTTTACTCCAAGCGAACTGCTTTTGGCAAGGTACAAAAGGGGCAACCTTTTCAACCATGGATGATGGAACTATCGTCTTAGCACTTCAATGCAGAATCCAGAATAAAGCAAACCTCAATCAATTACTGACTGACTATTTAATTACATTAAATTATTGGTCTCACCGTTTATTATGTGATCTTTCATTACCAAAGGAAAACGCCCCCCAAAAACTTCAAACAACTAAAGCAGAGTCAAAACGCTGGCTTTCGATTGATCTAATCTAAGGTATCTCGATTATGGCAGGCATTATTTCAATCAAGCTTTTAGGTGCAACACCAAAAGTAAAATTCAAATTCAAGCCCAAAGCCAAGCTTCCCAAGACGCCTAAAGCTTCAAAGTCTAATTCACCCAAAAATATTCATAAAAAAGACCCTGCGAATGGCGTCACACGTAAGAAAAAAATCAGTATGCGGCTACCTCAAGTGCTGTCTGACGCTATCGAACCACTTGAGTTAATGCCTAAATACCACATTGAAGCCAAATTATTTGATGAAGACTTTTCATTTTGGGGAAAAATCCCAACATTAATTCGTTACATTATGCTCAAAACCACGTTTATTAGAGAGCATAAAGGTACTCTCAGTCTCATAGATTCGAAACGTTTGTTGAAAACAGCGGCACATTTAGAACGTCTGCTCGGGGCCATTTTGAATCAGTCAATTCCGCAGCAGCAAATCATAATGCTTGAACCATTTGCCAACTTAAAACTTTCATCCGCCGTTTCGCCTAACAGCATTATCAATCAACTTAAAAGCCTAAAAATCAAAGATACAAATACAGAAGCTAATCTCATAAAATGGCTAAACTCTCCTCCCCATAAAAACTACAACTCAAGTTTAAGACAGTGCTATCAAACACTCATTCAACTTTGCTTATCATTAGATCACGCCCGAGACGATTGCTACCGATGTGCTTTGAATGTTCAGGTTCTTGGTATGAAAAACCTAAAGCAACAGTTTAATCACCAATGGCACAAATACTTCGATAAATTGAAATCACGCCAGGCGATCACTTTTACTCTAGAGGTCAGCGAATCATTACCCCTATTCAACCACCAAAATCCGAACTCAACATGGTATGTTAAATTTGAAGCCATTGTTTCCTTTTACTCAAAAGAAAACTTAAAAGTATTGTTCCGTTTTTCTGCGGGGCCTTCTACTCAAAATTTATCCCCAATACAAACTCATGGTCAAAGGCTACTCTCAGGCCGGCATTTAAAGTTCTTTAGTACTGACGAAGATGCAGTGGATTACCTTTCTACAGGTTTTTTACTGAATCTGTGTCACCCATGTTCAAGAACGCTTCATCAAGTCAAACCCATTAAGAGTCCCACTCTTCAACTGAAGCGCACTGAATTACTCCGTAATATGGGGTTACAACAACACATCATCCACCAAGCCTCTGCTCGCTACACAAAGTCATTAGATGAAGTGCCATTGAAGAGTATTTCTCAACAACAAATGCCTTTCACTTCTACGATAAGCCAAGGTTTCCATTATGGATTTTCAAGATACCTTGATGCGAAACGCACTAAAGTGCCACTGCTGAATCAGCTATTACAAGAACCCTTGCGATTAACGTGTCGTAATCCTCAATATTTCACGCTCAAAATTCCTCATAAAAGATTCGGAATGATGCAACGCAAAGGAGACCTAGGCTTTCAATGGGTCAAAAACATCACTAAAAAAATCGGCGACATCATTGAGACGCTGGAACAACAAACCACGATCACTAAACCGGAATTACAATCACTACTGTCTGAAAGGTTAAAGCTTAAACAAACCATTACAGCACTCAATGCTGAGTATCACGCTTATTTAAGCGTGCTACAAAAATACGAAGCAGCCTCAGCATCAAATTACCCAAAATATCGAGAGTTAAAGCAACAATTTGAAGATAACCGTGATTCGAAATGTCGTGCCGAATATCTACGAGCGGTAATCTGTACTCACGCTTTGCTGGTATTAGCATATCACCAAAGTCTCAGTGCTCAGCATGAGTCACTGAACGAACCCGAGATCAACTTTTGCCGCTATCTATCAAAGCTAACGCAAGATTATGAGCACCCTGATTGCTACGTCGTAAAAGAAGAAGCTGATTGCTATTTGACCATGACATCTGTGCTCAAAGATACGCAAATCGAAATATGGAAACAGATTGATCTCGATGCAACCGTAAATGGATTAGTGTTAACCAAAGGGAATGTGGTTGCTCGAGCGATTTGTGATGATATAGACCCATATATGGACGGTGACTACATTGATATATTGCTGACCGGTGACAAAACACATCAAACATCAATACAAAACCCCGATTGGCTTAACATGATTTTACAGCAGGTTTTTTCACAGATTGAGCTACCATCAAAGTCCATCAACTTAATTGATCTGCCAGAGATTGATGCAAGTCAAATCACTTCAAACACGCACATCATATTGCAATTCAAAAAGGGAAGAGATCAGTTTTACGACATACAATTCATAAAGCTCACAGACTCAAGCGCCTTTGAACATCATCAGCAGGTTTATGCCACTGGTACTTCTATTGAATTTTGGCTGAAGCAATATAACGGAAGATCAAAAGGTCACGAGCCTGAAGTTTGGCAACAATTTACGGATAACAATCACAAAGCTTTGCAGCACTTATTTGATCAAATTATTATTCCGAACAGTCATGTTGCCAACCAAGTGGAAGCAATAACACATCATTTTGAAGACCAATCAAGCAAACGAAATCTAATAAAAGCGATATTGAAGTGGAAAAAATCACCTGAACAATTGGAGGAAACACAACGTGCGTTTGATGATTTTCTAAAAGAACAATACCACCACTATCAAACGAGGATTCTTAACAGGCTTTCTGTCATTAAAGCTCGATTAGAGCGATAATTTAAATCCTTCATGGCTTGCTTTAAACCCTAATTTTTCGTAGAAGCGAATTGCATCTGGTCGTTGTTTATCACTGGTCAACTGCACTAAACGGCAATTCCTTTGTCGAGCTCGATTAATGGCGTATTCAAACATTTTCTCACCCATGCCCTGCCCACGAAAGTCAGCATGAATACGAACGCCTTCGATTAAACAACGCCAAGTTCCTATATGAGTAAGATATGGAATGAAAGTTAACTGCAACATACCCATTAACGTTTCATTTTGCTCGACAACCAATAGCTCGTTATTTGGATCTGCATCGATAGCAGCAAATACATCTAAATATTTTTGATTCAACGGTGTACTCAAATCTTCTCTTTGTCGACCCAATTCATCGTCAGCCAACATAGAGATCAATGTTTCAATATCCTTGTGTTGCGCTTGTCTAAAATTTAAATCCATTTAATCCTCAAAGTTAATCCGTTTTGCAGAAATAGAGATGGAGCAATCGATGTGTTTAAGCATTTGATTAACGATTTTATCTGCCGTATTTACTTCAAAACTTTGATTATTTTGAGGCGTGAGCAATATGTCGCAATCGTCATCAGAGATTTGTTGCTGTACCGCGAAAGTAGATATGTCATCAATGAGCCAAACATCATCTAACAATACGTAAGCCACATACTGATTGTCTTGAGTCTGTTTTTTTAAAACATTGCTAACCTCATTTTCTAAGGTAAGCATTTGTAAACGGTTAAGCGTTAAAAAACGAAAGTATGCAGTTACAGCCATAGTTAATTATGAGGTGCGCATAAGTTTATAAGTGCCAACAGCATACATTAAGCCAATCAACAAACAAATTAAAGAGCTCACTAGCCAGAACAGCAATTCTCGGTGAAAAATTAAATCCTTACAATTCAATGTGTAAAAGAAGTGTTGGAATTTTCTTTTCGCACAAACTTAAAGCTGAAACCAAGAAAACGGCGATAGATCACAGCAACTATG
>NZ_JAFEUN010000307.1 GCF_016900895.1 Parashewanella hymeniacidonis | reverse complement strand
GGCTATGTTCCTACTAACTGTTGTTGAATTTTGAATAGGCTGTTTTCATTGAAATTTTCTTTATTGTCCATAAATCTGAACCAGCCTAGGTAATGAGTTAGGTACTTCGTTGCAACGCCGTGGAACTTTGCAAGCCATAGCTTTAATTGGCTGTGGTAAGAATTTACATTTTGTATGTGAAAAACATTTTCGATAACCCTGATCCCTGCTGAGACATTCAGACGTTTATGAGTGAGCTCATTATCTTTGCTAAATTTGGTGTAAGCTTTAAATCCATCAGAACATAACACACTGTCTTTTTGAACTTTCCCTTCTAGTTCTTTGGTGAGTGCATCACTCGTAACATGAGCAAACGTATTATCATAAGTATGCTGATTCCTGTCCCTGACGGTAACTATCTTCACCCAATCATCACTTGAGCGCCCGGCCTTTTTTGCTTTCATTCCTCGCTTTCTTGGTTTGCGAGCTAAATGACGTTCACCTTTTTCTGAGTATGGATAAAAGGTTTCATCAGCTTCAATAATTCCTTCTAACGTAGAAGGTTGAAGAAGTGTCGGTATTTGAAGAAATCTATGACGCCAACGAAAAGAAGTAGTGAGAGCTATATCGCAATGGTTAGCCGCCTCTCTTAATGGCATGCTCTTAATCATGCAGTAAAAATAATCTTCCCAACGTTCTTTATTTCTGAGTCTGGCAAGCGGTGTTCCAGTTGCTGCAACAAAGGTTTTGAGGCAGTTCTTACACCGATATCGTTGAGTACCTTGTGTTTTACCGTGACGATTGATAAGGCTGCTATGGCAATGTGGACACTCAGGGTGCTCAACTAGACGCTCTTCAAGTAAGTGAGATATGGACTCTGATGGTGAGTCTTGATGGAGTGCTGATTCAATTTCTAATCTTTGTTTGTCATTCAATCCTTGTAGACTTTTTATCAGCTTATGAAA
The DNA here is from genome assembly GCF_016900895.1 of Parashewanella hymeniacidonis. Lineage (GTDB taxonomy): Bacteria > Pseudomonadota > Gammaproteobacteria > Enterobacterales > Shewanellaceae > Parashewanella > Parashewanella hymeniacidonis. The sequence continues at coordinate 82 of NZ_JAFEUN010000307.1, read as the reverse complement.
GTTGGCTATGTTCATAATTGATTACCTGATACTACAATTTGAATCAGTATACGCCTACCAACAGTTTATAGAAACATAGCCA
>NZ_JAFEUN010000306.1 GCF_016900895.1 Parashewanella hymeniacidonis | reverse complement strand
TGGACAATTCCGTGATAAAAATTAAAAATATAACTTATACTTTTGCATTAGAAAATCTAAGTCAAGCATCAGCTTACCTTGTCGCTGAACCATCGCTGAGCATTGGCGGCACCTTGCCGCCGGGAACGTTCCATTCTTTCACAATAAGTCGTTAAACATTGAAGACTTCCAGCTGGACCTTTAAAGAGTTTCCCAAATTCAGAGCAGAGTGTTAGCCAATTTTTGGTCGGGAGGTTAAGTCTTTCTAAAATATGCTCACTTTGTGTAATTGAGCCTCTTTTACCTTCCCTGATACATCGACCCGTTTCTTCAACAAGCACTAGATAATTTTCAACTGTGAAAGACAGTCCTTTTGGCATATTAGTTCGTTCGTTACCAACAAACGGCAATAACTCTTGTGGTTGCTCACAGTTAAGTGCTGCTTTTATTCTTCTTTGAATACTCGTAAAATCTGATTGCTCAGGAGTTATCACCATTTTCGCTCTAATTGGATTCAAATCGACATAAGCCATACATGCTAATATTGCAGCTTCATCTAATAATGCTTGAGATTTAAAGCGTCCTTCCCAAAACCGTCCCTTACAGCCATCTTCTTTATTAGCCATTCGAGCAATAGGCTCATTTAGACAGCGCATAAACCAACTAATATCTGTGAGACGATGGCGATATTCAGCAACTTGCTTGTCGAGGAGTTTTTGCTCACATTTGTTGAGCTTGTCACCTTTAACATATCGCAGGGAAAGCTGTGAACCATTGAATAATCGATGCCATTGATTAAGTACATCAGCATCAGACCAAGACTGAATTAAGTCGACATCGACTCTGAGCACTATGTGTAAGTGATTAGACATGACTGCATAGGCGCATATATCAATTGCAAACACCTCTGCCAATTCAAGTAAACGAGTTTCAACCCATTCACGGCGGTGTTCATAACTGATCCCAGAGTACGAATCGACCCCACAAAGAAACGCCCTTCTTACACAACGTGAAACGCAGTGATAAAAGGGCGTATCTTCAACACTAACCATTGT
>NZ_JAFEUN010000305.1 GCF_016900895.1 Parashewanella hymeniacidonis | reverse complement strand
GCTGTCTGTGATCTTTTAGCTATCCCTTTGTGATCTATTTGCCATAGTTGTTGTGATCTGATGGCTACTTTAAATGATTTGGCGATAAATACGTTATTAGGAAAATTAGGTGCGGAATGTGTGGGGTAACACCTTCGGCTGTTGGTTCTTGAGCTTTAAAAGGTATAGAACAGCCTTCCCCTTGCATTAGATGAGCCATTCTCTCTGTGCCAAAAGCTAGGAAGTTTCGCACTTTTTGTTCTGATGTCAAAGTACGAAAATGTGAAGCGATTTCAGTACAAGTAAGATTCAAAGATATAGATTGTTCAGCAAAAAGTTTTGGGTGATTTTCAGATATTTCTGTCCAAATACGCTTACGTAGCGCTTCACGATTATTAAGGCTTACATCTGATTTTTTCTATTAACTTCTCTTTAGATAAGTGCGAAAGTAGCTGAGTCAATCTTTCTTTACTAGTAACTATTCAGCACTCTGAAAGTTAAATGAACAAAATACCTGCACTCAACTCACTATTTTTCACAATCATTTGACCGATCTAATCATCATGTCATGCTGTTGATATCATTCATTGAGTTGTAGCTTATTTTGAAAGTTAGTAGCATTGATATTGATGCAACCATTGCATATGTCAGACAGCAATTAGAAACTGATAAAACAGTGACCCCAGCATTAAAACTGGCCATTGAAGCTTTGCTTATGGTCATTTTAATATTGGCTAATCGTCTAGGTATGAACAGCAAAAACAGCAGTAAGCCCCCCTCAACAGACAACGATAATAATAAGAAAAATAAGCCCAAAGGTAATGGTAATAAGCCGGGCGGTCAAAAAGGCCGTATTGGCACAACACTCAAGCGAGTCGATAAGCCTGATGTCGTTGAAGTTATCAAGCTTGATAAGCGTAAACTTCCTAAAGGCAACGACAAAGAAGTTGTAACCATTCACCAAGCCCCTCTTGTTTTTTGTGAAACAAGTCACTTGATCTAACATTGTTACTTGAACGATCTTTTTATGGTGTTTTTATGTACACATGAAAAAGAAAAAATGCTTCGAG
>NZ_JAFEUN010000304.1 GCF_016900895.1 Parashewanella hymeniacidonis | reverse complement strand
CACGGCAAGATCATTAAAATTGAACTTTTTTGAAGGTTTGTGATCAGATCAATCAAACTTAGCTACATGATAATGAAATGGAACCTTCTACTTTTTTACAGCACTTCGACAAAATCAATGATCCTCGCATACAACGTCATAAATTACATGAACTTTTAGATATATTGTTATTGTCTATTTGTGCGGTCATTTCAGGCTCTGAGGGCTGGGAAGATATCGAAGATTTTGGCCATACTAAGTTAGATTGGTTAAGGAAATATCGTCCATTTAAAAACGGAATACCCAAGCATGACACTATTGCACGGGTTATTTGTCGGCTAAATGCTGATGAAATAGAGAAAGCATTTCAACGTTGGGTTTCCTCACTCATAGAAGTGACCGGAAGTGATGTCATTCCAATTGACGGTAAAGCAGCTAGGCGTTCATTCAAAACGAAAGGTGATAAAACAGGACTTCATGCCGTTAGTGCTTGGAGCACTCTACATCAGCTGGTTTTAGGTCAAACTGCGGTAAGCGAAAAAAGCAACGAAATCACAGCCATTCCAGAATTACTTAACTTGTTAGACATTGAAAATAGTATCATTACGCTAGATGCAATGGGATGCCAAAAAGATATCGCAAAACAAATCATCCAAAAGAAAGGGGATTATATTTTAGCGCTAAAAGGCAATCACTCAGGGATGCAAGCTGAGTTAGAAGCATGGTGGCATAAGTCTGAGCGAGAGGGATTAACTCAAGAAAATCACGCTGAACATACCGAGCTTGATAGCGGCCACGGACGCATCGAAACTAGGAAATGCGAACAGTTACTGATAGATACCAATTGGATAGCCAAAGAGTATAGATGGTCAGGACTTAAAAGCGTGATAAAAATATCCTCTGAAGTTATAGAAAAAACAACAGGTAAGCAGACGAATGAAGTTCGTTGGTATATTAGTTCATTAGAGTTGGATGCGGTTCAAGCATTACATGCTGTAAGAAGTCATTGGCAAGTTGAAAGTATGCATTGGATGCTCGATATGACATTTAGAGAAGATGAATCCCGTATTAGAAGAGGAAATGGT
>NZ_JAFEUN010000303.1 GCF_016900895.1 Parashewanella hymeniacidonis | reverse complement strand
GTGTATTTGGAGCTTCACCTAATGGGTGAATGGTAGAACCTCGCAATTTCATAGACTCGGCCTATAAAAACATCAGGTTGTAGTGTTATGCCATTTATCAACTGATTTATCTAGGTTAAAAGTAGATATCATCTTCTACTCTTACTTCTCATGGAAAGCTCCCAACCTCTTCAGCTTCTTGTTACTTCTGGTACATATAAACAAGATGCTTTACAGTGCTTAACCGAAAATGAACCCATCTACTTTTGCGTGTTACTCTGTGTTGCCAGTGCTAACAATAGCTCACTATTGCCGCACACTGTCGCCTTGATTAACAAGCTGTACATTCTCGCTGAAATCGAGCATCTTCAGGTATCATGGGTATAAATAAAAAGTTTAAAACATTTATTGAAAAGCTTCCTGAGCATGAAATTAAGCTTTTAGTCTCTTCAAAACAATTTCAAGACAATATGGAACGGGTAGCCGTAATATCGCCTCATCTTTTTCGCAATATAACATCGACTATGCAGGAAATAATTCCTGAACAGAGTTTGGCACTGATGATGGATTCAATTTCTTCTGCAACTTTAGCGTTTATTCAACATAGCCATAGAATCAATTTAAAAAACAGCCAACTTCGCAACAACAGCAGCTTTTGTAATACGCTTTTTCTTGCCACGAAAAACAGCGAGAATGGCTGATCCACTTAGGTCGGAATATGCAGAGGCTTCTTACTATGAAAACTGAAGAGCATTTACCAGAATCAACCGCTAATGTAGACGTTTATTGCCAAGGCAAGCTTGAACGTTTGTAACTATTCAGCTGGGTAAATAAAGATCACCTATTGGGTGAATGCAAGCTGGTATACAAATCGATTTTGGGAGTGATATAAATAATGTGGACGAGTAGTTCCTTTCACCAAGGTTAAGAATGATCTCAGTTACTCTACAGACTTGATTAATACGTTGAAACCTGTCTCTTGATCAGATCTTAGTGCATTTCTCCGTCAGCTAGCATTTCTTTCGCCATCCTATATCCAACGACATAAGATTGAAGGGTATCCCAACCTTCCCAAATCGTTTCCCAACCTG
>NZ_JAFEUN010000302.1 GCF_016900895.1 Parashewanella hymeniacidonis | reverse complement strand
CTGTTGACCATTGGTTATGATGATAAATTGACATGATTTGCTGTTTTGTATAAGGAGTTTCTTGATCAGAACAACGGATTTACAATAAGTTCAATTTATCTCAAATTTGTGTAGAAGAGTCAGCAATTAGCCCCTAATTTCTAGAGTTTGCTACCGATAAGTACATTCCACTGATAATCATTCCAAGGCCTGCAACTTGATATAGAAATAATTTCGAACTGGTATCAATACCGTCAATCAAAATACTTGTGATCATTTGTCCGCTTAAAATAAACAATACCGCTTTAACGGCTCCGACTTTGTGAAATACAAAACTATTAATTGCCACATATAATGCACCAATGATTCCACCAAGATAAATCGAAGCTTCTGCATCCATACTGAAATTTACAGGAAAGTTAAAAAATAAAAGAATAATTAACGATAAAAAAATAAAGCCGACGAAATGATTCACTGTTGATGCAACAAATGCATTTTTATGAACGCTTAACATTCCATTTAGTGTTCTGGCTAAAGCGATTAAAATGCCATTCAACAAGCCAAGTAATACCATAGTCATAGCATTTCCCCTGAAGCTAAGATAATTAAAAGGCTTCCACAAGCAATCAAGAGAACACTGGCAATATCTTTAAGCCCTACCTTCTTTTTTGATAGCCCAAACCACCCAAAAGAATCACTGAGTAAACTAAAAATTATTTGACCAACAATGGCAAGCGCAAGTGTTCCTGAAAGACCTAAATAACTATTAACAGTGTAACCAGCCAGCAATACGGTAAAGGCACCGGGCAATCCCCCAAAATAAGCAATTAGAGGAACATTTTCTTTATTTGTAGTATCAGTTGTTTTTTTCTTCACTAAAAGCAGTAATGCTAGTGCTGTTAATCCACCTAAACCATGGGCAAACCATGATGCTTCGATTGGTGAATACGCTATAGCCAACTTACTATTAAAGTAAATGGGACTGATCAGATCTATATGATCTAAAGTCACAAATACAAGCGAGCTCGCCAGAGCAGGAAGTCCAACTCTGGTGATAAATATCAAAAGCAAATTTGTTTTTAGTGAGCGTTTCCAG
>NZ_JAFEUN010000301.1 GCF_016900895.1 Parashewanella hymeniacidonis | reverse complement strand
GATGAAAAAGATACCCTTCATGATGAGCGCAAAAAGTGCAGACCTTGCGTGGCTGAGACTTTTTTGTGCTCTTTCAATCGAAAATCACTGACCTGCTGCCTTAAAGAGATGCGTTCCCATGACATGCCATTCTCATTGGTTATTACTTATGTCAGTCATGCGGTTCAAATTGGGTTTGATGGTTCAAGCTGGCTGTCCGTGAGTCACGATAATACTCTGTATGAGGCAGCTATAACGAGTAAACTTTTACTTAACATTACAGGTGAAAAGTACGCTCGTGATGGGTTGTGGCTTGCCAATATTAATATTGTCTTCGGAAAAGGTCGTACTATTTCAGATTTCTCCGCATGCTTTCGTGAATTACGTCTGACTGATAATAATTTTTTAAAGTTATCAGATTCTCAAAAAAAAAGGTGTGTGCATCTAGCGCAGAAAAACGGTCAGCATGATACGGTGGCTGCGTTTATGAAGGTGCTGGCGGAGTTACTGAGGGAAGGGAAGTTATCAGTAGATAAGTTCATAGCGCTGGCCGCGGGGAAAGATGGTGACGAAACACCTGGACTATGTCTGGCGCTGCAAAATGGTCATCATGAGACGGTGGCTGCGTTTATGAAGGTGCTGGTGGAGTTACTGAAGGCAGGGAAGTTATCAGAAGATAAGTTCATGGCGCTGGCAGCGGGAAAAAGACGTGACGAAACACCTGGACTATTTCTGGCGCTGCAAAATGGTCATCATGATACGGTGACTGCGTTTATGAAGGTGCTGTTGGAGTTACTGAAGGAAGGGAAGTTATCAGCAGATAAGTTCATAGCGCTGGCAGCGGGAAAAAGACGTGACGAAACACCTGGACTATGCCTAGCGCAGCAAAATGGTCAGCATGATACGGTGACTGCGTTTATGAAGGTGCTGGCGGAGTTACTGAGGGAAGGGAAGTTATCAGAAGATAAGTTCAAAGCGCTGGCAGCAGCGAAAGATGGTGACGAAATACCTGGACTATGGATGGCGCTGCAAGAGGGTCAGCATGATACGGTGGCTGCGTTTATGAAGGTGCTGGCGGAGTTACTGAAGGAAGGGAAGTTATCAGAAGATAAGTTCATAGA
>NZ_JAFEUN010000300.1 GCF_016900895.1 Parashewanella hymeniacidonis | reverse complement strand
CGTTGTTGTTCGTAAGGGCTCATAGCCATACTCCTAAACGTTGACAGCGATATTGCTGCCAAAGAAGTATGAACGATATCGTTGATTGATATGATTAATTGTTGTTTATCAGCAGTTTCTGCCGCAAAGCGGCTTGGTTCAACAAGGCATTCAATCTGACAAATACTGCTTGGCTTTTGTCACTGCGTTCCAAAATTTAGCCAAGCACTATTTGCAGCTTAATGCGGCGTTAGAGGTTTTAATTGTTTATCTGTCCAAGCTGCAATAAAAAGGGAATTGGTTTTTGGTCAAAGCTTTGGTCTGGTTCTGATTCTCCTTCTGAGTGCAAAGCATGCGGTCAACTAAGTTTTGTGCATTCAAAATATCGTTTTGGTTTTCAATCTGGCTGGCCAACTTTGGGTAAAATATTAGGAGCAGCTTTAAGTGTGTTTTTGCTCTTTCAAAACAATAGTATTTTCAGTTTGTTGCTATTTCCATTTATCTGGTTGGTCTGTTCGTTTTGGGAGTTATCTTCATTACCTATGCGATCAATCTCAGAAGAACAAGTTGGTGTTGCTAAAAAGAGTGGCAATATATTTATAGTTGGGTTAATAATTATTTTTGGCTTAGTTTTGGTGGTGACAAACCTCTAATAAGAAATTCCATGTGACGCCTACGGCGCACCTGAATTTGGCATTATGTGCTAAAAAATTTAGGCATCAATTGAAATTGAAAGGATTCCGATGAAAAAGATTTTTACTTTAGCTGTAATCATAGGGTTTAGCTTTCTTGTATATACGAAATTTGTTGAAGCAGCTCATGCTCTTGGTTTTGTAAAATATTACAAGGTAACTGTATTAGAAAGTTCATCTAAAGAAACAGTGAAGTGTAATACTTGGGCTTTTGGAGTCATTGATCAAACAGGTTTGGAAGAAGAGTATCAAAGCTGTATCAGTAATTATCAAAAGCAAGGCTATGAAATTATTAATCAGCAAGGCACATAATAAATAAGGATAGGCGTAGCGCAGCCTGCGCCTTATCTGGTTGTTGAACCAGCCCGACGCTACTTATATATGCAAATATCTCAGAAATAATTTTGTGATGTGAGTGAGCTATTTATCAGC